>CALCHD010000070.1 GCA_937901105.1 uncultured Bacteroidales bacterium
GCCCTGTGGAGCATGGATCGGCTGGTGTGCAACATTCTGAAAAAGCAGGTGGAAAGCTGGATTCAATCTGTTGGCAGATGGCAAGATTGATGTGCTTGCCAGTGCGGGCAACACAGGTGCCATGCTTACAGGTTCGGTGCAGGTTCTCAACAATATCCCCGGCATCATAAGGCCTTGTATTCCGGCGCAGATCCCTCTGGCAGACGGGCGCAACATGCTTCTGCTTGATGTGGGATTCAATTCAGATGCAAGGGCAGATGTCCTTTACCAGTTTGGAATTATGGGATCCATCTACGCAAGGACAATGATGGGAATTGAGAATCCAAAGGTGGCATTGCTGAACATTGGCGAGGAGGCCGAGAAAGGCAATATCATAGCACAGGAGGCATACAAGATTATGAGCGACTCTACAGACTTCAGCTTTGTGGGGAATATGGAGGCTAACCACATGTTCAGTGGCGGTATAGCCGATGTTCTTGTTACAGACGGGTTTGTGGGCAACATCTGCCTTAAGCAGGCGGAGGGAATGTACGGTCTTGTGGCCAAGCTTGGTGTAAAGCATCCGTTCTTCAACAGATTCAATTACGAAACCTACGGCGGTGTACCTGTTTTGGGTGTAACCGCACCAGTTATAATCGGACATGGCGTCTCAACGCCTCTTGCCATAAAGAACATGATTCTGCAGGGCGAGCAGGTAGTAAGGCAGGGCTTGATTGAGAAATACAAGAAGGCCATGCTTGAGCAGTAGCCGTCCGGTACAGACTAAAACCTACAAAACACTACGATGACAGATAAAAAAGCGATTATTACTGGTATAGAGGCCTACTTGCCAGAGTACGTCCTTACCAATGAGGAGCTGGCTACAATGGTTGACACTTCAGACGAGTGGATCATGAGCCGAGTTGGAATCAGGGAGAGAAGAATCCTTAAGGAAAACGGCCTTGGAACCTCATATATGGGTGAGCAGGCAGTGAAGAAGCTGCTTGAGAGCACAGGTACAAAGCCAGAGGAGATAGATTTGCTTATTTGCGCTACAGTAAGCCCTGATATGCTTTTCCCTGCAACAGCAAACATTATCAGCGACAAATGCGGCATCCTCAATGCCTGGGGATACGATATCAACGCAGGCTGCTGCGGATTCCTTTTCAGCTTCTATACAGTTGCCAATTTTATTGAGAGCGGCAGATACAAGAAGGCAGTGCTTGTATGCGGTGAGCGTATGAGCGGCATGACCGACTACCAGGACCGTGCTACCTGCCCGTTGTTTGGAGATGCTGCTGTTGCAATGCTTATTGAGCCTTCGGAAGATCCGGTTCTAGGTCTGCAGGATGCAATCATGCACGTTGACGGCGTTGGCCGCCACTACCTGTACCAGACAGCAGGCGGATCATTGTATCCTCCAACTCACGAGACAGTTGAGAAGAGACAGCACTATATCCACCAGGAGGGACAGCAGGTGTTCAAATATGCTGTATCCAGAATGGCCGACGTCTCTGTTGAGATGATGGAGAAGCACAATCTTACTGCAGATGACATTGCATACTTGATCCCTCACCAGGCAAACTTGCGTATAATTGACGCTACAGGCAGGAGAATGGGCCTTTCTACAGACAAGATACTTATTGATATAGAGAAATTTGGAAATACCGCAGGCACTTCAATTCCATTGGCATTGTGGGATTTCAAAAACAAGTTCAAGAAAGGTGACACCCTTATTTTCTCTGCATTCGGTGCAGGATTTACATGGGGCTCTATCCTTTACCGTTGGGCATATTAAAAATTTTACTATATTTGCAGTCCGGTTTGGGAGTTCTTGCAGCTCCCGCGGCGATGGCCCTATAGTTCAAGGGATAGAACGAAAGTTTCCTAAACTTTAAATACAGGTTCGAGTCCTGTTGGGGCTACAAAAAAGCGCTTGGATTATCCAAGCGCTTTTTTTACATTTCAATAAGCTCGGTCCACAGGCGCCGGCCTTTGTAGTCGGTGTTGTTGGTCTGGTCAACTACGTATTTGGCGGCGTTGGCGCTGATGCTCACAAAGCACTCGCTGCGGCGTATTTCAATCTTGCCTATTCCTTTTTTGCCTACGCCAAGGGAGGTCATCATCCTTACAATGGTTCTTGCGCTTACGCTCTGCTTGCTTCCAATGTTTATTTTAACCCACTTGAAGCCCTTTTCGTTCCTGCGTGGCACGTATGCAGGTGTGTCGCTCTCAGCGCTGTCATCACCTTTCTTCTTCTTTTTCTCCACAACAATATTAAGGTCCTGGGCGTTGCGGTAATAGTCTAGGAAGCGGTTGAACTCCATAGAGAGGAATTTCTTGATGATCTCATGGCGGCCTAGGTTTCTCCACTTGTCTTCAATAAGTGAAAGATATGGTGCAATCTCCTCCTCCCTTACCTCTACGGCGTTGATCTGGTCAATCATTGCAAGAAGCTGTTTTGAACAAACCTCCTCTCCGGTAGGGAGCTTGGACTGTGCAAAGGTCTTGTTGATGATTTTCTCAATCCTGCGGATCTTGCTCTGCTCCTTGGTGTTGATGATGACAATTGATTTTCCGGTCTTGTCGGCACGGCCGGTACGGCCGCTTCGGTGGGTGTACTGCTCAACTTCGTCGGGAAGATTGTAGTTGATTACATGGGTAAGGTTGTTCACGTCAATGCCCCTGGCAGCCACGTCGGTTGCCACAAGAAGCTTGAGGGTCTTCTCCTTAAAGCGGCGCATCACCTGGTCGCGCTGCATCTGCGAAAGGTCTCCGTGCAATGCGTCTGCGTCGTAGCCGTCCTTGATAAGGGCCGCGCTTATGTCTCCGCACTCACGGCGGGTGCGGCAGAAGATAATTCCGTAAATATCAGGGTAATAGTCTACAATTCTCTTTAGCGCAAGGTAGCGGTCCTTCTCGTGGATGGTGTAGTAGTAGTGCTTCACATTGTTTGAGCCGCTGTTTCTCTGGCCTACGGTAACCACCTGTGCATCACGCATGTATGTCTTGGCAATCTTCTCTACCTCAAGAGGGAGCGTTGCAGAGAACAGCAGTACGCGCTTCTCTTGCGGCAAGCTCTCAAGGATGGCATCCAGCTCCTCCTTGGTCTCGTCGCCGGTGAGCTCCACAGCATAGAGAGACTGGCAGTAGCCGCCCTGTCCGCCGGGGGACACATGGCTGCGCAGG
>CALCHD010000071.1 GCA_937901105.1 uncultured Bacteroidales bacterium
TCTTAAAGGGGGAAAATGTAGTCCAATTATTTGATTGGAGAGAGTTCTGCCGAGATTTCAAAGTATTTTTTTCCGTCACCTCCCAGTCTGGTGCATACGGCCTTCATCCTGTGCACAAGGCCTGTACCTTCTTTGTCTGTAGGGGTGAGGTGGATCTCAATCATGATGTTGGGGGCCTCTTTTGCTGCCAGAGGGTGGCAGATTCTGAACTGGCGTATAGAAATTACAAGAAACTTGTCATGGGCCATATTCTGGGCGCACTCTTTAGTCATCTGGAGCAGGAACGCCTCCGGGATAGGATTGTGCACAGCATTGCCCTCCCCATTGTTCTGTGCAAGGATTATTTTGCACTTTCCGTGGCGGGTATTTGAGTTGGGATAGGATATTTTCCTTATGCTGAATAGCGAGTCCTGCAGTTTCATTGTTCCCTGAAAGTTATCTTTATACGGCATATTGCGGCAATTTCCCCCTCAACGTATGCAGTTGCAGAGACGTTTGCCTTGCCATCCTTCATGCTTACAAGCTTTATAGAAGATTCCACTGTCTCGTCTGTCTTTGGGAGGAAGTTGAGGCTGAACCTGGTAATCTCGTCTACGAGTACACAGGCCGGCGCTGCACCCTTCACTTCCCTCTGGTGCCTTACTTTTGCAATGGCGCACTGAAGCATGTGCTCCATAAGCCCTATTTCGCACATATGTCCCTGGAAATGGTACTTGTTCTCCTTTTTGACATGCAGACGCCCTTTTGCTCCGTTTGCAGATGTGCTGCGGAGTTCGTCTATCATTGGATGAGACTGCAAGATGATATTGTTGGCAATATGCTGTTTCATATTCAAAAAAAAAGGCTTCCAAATTTGGAAGCCTTTGTACGGGATAGGAGAATCGAACTCCTATTTGAAGAATGAGAATCTTCCGTCCTAACCGTTAGACGAATCCCGCGTCTTATCTCGTTTGCGGTTGCAAAGGTACGCAAATTTTTTAAACTACCAAATTTTTCTGCATAAAAATGCAAAATTTTTTCTCTTTTTTTGAAAAAAGGGACCCGGAGGCCCCTAAATTCTAGAATAATCCTACAATTTCTCCATCTAAAGTGATGTCAATTGCCTCGGATGCCGGTGTCTCCGGAAGGCCTGGCATACGCATAATCTCACCAGTTATCGGGATAAGGAAGCCAGCACCTGCTGCAATTTCTATTTCCCTTACGGTAATTATGAAGTCTTTTGGCCTTCCAAGAAGTGCAGGGTTGTCTGAAAGGGACTTCTGGGTCTTTGCCATACAGATAGCCAGGTTCTGCAGCCCAAGGTCATAGATCTTCTTGAGGTCATTCTTGGCTTTTGGTGTATAGTCTACAGCTACCGCGCCATAAATTTTCTGGGCAATGGCCGCAATCTTCTCCTCCACGCTCTGCTCAAGAGAGTACATTGGAACATATTTTCTTCCTGCTGCAAGGCTCTCATCAACCGCTGCTGCAACTTTATGGGCAAGTTCAATAGCGCCAGAACCTCCGTTGGCCCATACATCTGCAACGGCGCATTCCACGCCAAGGGTTGCACAGTACTCTTTAATGTATTCTATCTCTTCTGGAGCATCTGTGGTGAACTTGTTGATTGCCACAACTGGTGTAAGGTTGAACTGCTTGATGTTCTCCACATGCTTTGCAAGGTTCTCAATGCCGGCCTTCAAGGATTCCAGCCTGCGGGTGATCTCCTCTACAGGGCAGGTACCCTGTGCACATGCTGCAGTCTCTGCCTTAAGCTCCTTCAACGGCATCTTTCCGTGGTATTTCAATGCCCTTACTGTAGCTACAAGGACTACTGCCTGCGGATTGAGGCCTGCATAGCGGCACTTGATGTCCAGGAATTTCTCTGCACCAAGGTCAAAGCCAAAGCCGGCCTCTGTAATTGTATAGTCGCTGATTGCAAGTGAGGTCTTGGTTGCAATGACTGTATTGGTACCCTGTGCAATGTTGGCAAACGGGCCTCCGTGGATTATGGCAGGGGTCTCCTCAAGTGTCTGAACAAGGTTAGGCTTGATAGCATCCTTAAGAAGTGCAGCCATTGCACCGTTGGCCTTCAGGTCTCTTGCATATATAGGCTTCTTGTCATAGGTGTATCCTACAAAGATATTTCCAAGTCTCTCCTTCAAGTCCTGCAGATTCTCGCTCAAGCAAAGGATAGCCATAATCTCCGAAGCTGCAGTGATGTCAAATCCGGTCTCCCTTGGTACTCCCGACGTGGTTCCTCCCAATCCTACAACAATGTGCCTCAAGGAGCGGTCGTTCATATCCATTACCCTTTTCCATGAGATGGTGCGCGGATCTATATTCAGAGAGCGGGTCTTGCTCTGGATGTTGTTGTCTATAATTGCAGACAGAAGGTTGTGGGCCTTCTCAACGGCAGAGAAGTCTCCTGTAAAGTGCAGGTTGATATCCTCCATAGGAACTACCTGCGAGTATCCGCCTCCTGTAGCACCACCCTTGATTCCAAATACAGGCCCAAGGGAAGGCTCCCTCAATACAACTGTAGTCTGGAGACCTATCTTGTTCATGGCCTGTGCAAGGCCAATGGAAACAGTGGTCTTGCCCTCTCCTGCAGGTGTAGGGGAGATTGCGGATACAAGAACCAATGCGCCCTTCTTGCCGGTCTTCTTGTCTTTGTACGAAAGAGGAATCTTGGCCTTGTATTTTCCGTAAAGTTCAAGGTCCTCCTTGTCTATATTGAGTTTTTCCGAAATTTTCTCAATGTGGAGCATCTTGTGTGCTCTAGCAATTTCAATGTCTGAGCTCATTGTACGATGGTTTTAAATTTTTGTTAAAGATAAATGCTAGAATTTGCGATTCCAAATTTTTGCTACTTTTGTGCCAAATAAAACAGGCAAAATGACTAATAGGACCAAAGGATACATATTGGCGGCAATTTCTGCTGCCACTTACGGAATGAACCCACTTTTTGCCCTTCCGTTGTATGCAGACGGCATGGCGGTAGACTCGGTACTGTTCTTCAGGTATCTGTTTGCCCTTCCAATGGTGGCACTGTATCTCTGCAGCCAGGGAAGAAATTTCAGTTTGCAGAAAAAGGAAATATTCCCCGTTATTTTGGTGGGGCTTTTCTTTGTCCTGTCATCCATCACCCTTTTCAGAAGCTACCACTATATGGATTCGGGCATAGCTTCCACAATCCTGTTTGTGTACCCGGTAATGGTGGCCCTCATAATGGCCTTCTTCTTTAAGGAGAAGATAAAGTTGGGCACCTGGCTCTGCATAGCCATGGCAACAGCCGGCATAGGGCTGCTGTACAAGGCTCCTGACGGGGCAACATTAAGTGTTGTTGGTATACTGCTGGTTTTGGGCTCTGCGCTTGCCTATACATTGTACATTATAACCATAAACAAGACCGTGCTGAAAAATACCCCTGCCACAAAAGTTACTTTTTATGTGATCTTTATAGGCTTTCTGGTGTTTACAGCAATGGCGCTGTACCGTGGAGAGCTCCACACCCCTACAAAGTGGTACTTATGGGGAGACCTGCTGGCTTTTGCACTCCTCCCTACTGTAATATCTATGCTGTGTGCAACCAAGGCAATAGTATATATAGGGTCAACGGCAACTGCCATATTGGGAGCGCTTGAGCCGGTAACTGCGGTATTCTTTGGTATTGCAGTCTTTGGAGAGACCCTTACTGTAAGGAGTGCGGCAGGATTGCTGCTTATTATAGTTTCGGTGACAGCTGTAGTGACAAGAAAACAATAAAATACCAGATTTCAGGTATTTGAGGCTTGCAGGACGGTTAATATCTTTGCATAAGAGAAGATAGATATTGAAGCCATTTTTATTGTTTGTAGCTCAGACCGTCACGCCAAGGCGGTCTGTACTTTTGTGTATAATAAGGAAAAACTCAACGGATATGGAATACAGAGAACAGAGAATCTTTACTGCAAGGGACAAGATGGAATCCCTTATCACCACCAACTACCGCCTGCTCAACATGTTGAGCAGATTTGGGATCTCCTTGGGGGTAGGTGACAAGAGCATAGAAGAGGTATGCCGCCTGAACGGAGTAGACTGCAAGACCTTTCTGGCAGTAGTGAACCTGTTCAATAATCCCGACAGTCCGCAGGAAGGTGTGGAGTTCTCTGTTGAGGAACTTATCCTGTACCTTCAGAAATCCCATACATACTATACCAACTACAGGCTTCCTGCATTGAGGAGTGCGCTGGAGAAGGCCGTTGAGGGGGGTGGAAAGCAGATGCAGTACCTTATCCTCAACTACTTTGATGATTATGCTGCAGAGGTGGAGCGCCACATGAACCAGGAGAATGAAGAGATATTCCCTTATATGAGCAAGCTGATTGAGGCCTGCAAGAAGGGGGAGCAGATGCCTGGAGGCAAGAACCCGCATATCTTCAGCGAGCAGCATAATTCCATTGATGTGCGCCTGGGGGAGCTTATTGACATCATAGTGAAGTATTACCCCGGCGGAGCAACCAATGAGCTCAATACTGTACTGTATGACATCTTTGTATGCCAGCAGGACCTGGAGAGCCACAACCTTATTGAAGACACCCTGCTTGAGCCTAAAATCAGGCTAATGGAGGAGTCGCTTGCACAGACCTCTGTAAAGAAGGTGGAGGAAGAGGCATTGAGCGATAGGGAGATTGATGTGCTTGTGCACATTGTGCGTGGCCTTACCAACAAGGAGATAGCAGCAAAGATGTTCCTTTCTGTACACACGGTAAACACCCACAGGAAGAATATCATGAACAAGCTGAAGATACACAGCCCGGCAGGGCTCACTATCTATGCAATTGTAAACAAGCTGGTTCAGCTGGAAGATCTTGATATAAAATAGCTATCTGGCCAAAAGCCATACGGCAATACAGATAAGCACAAGGGTAATGAGGGGGGCAAACCATACTCCCCTTATTCTGTTCTGTCCCGGACGGGTATTGCAGATTCCAACTTTCAGGGCATCGTTGCGGCACTCCCTTACACACTCTCCACAAAGGTTGCAGTCTATATCAATAACCCTCTTTACAGCAGTGATATTCACTTTATACGGACAAGCGCCAATACACTTTCCGCACTCCTTGCATTTGTGTATGTCCCTGTGTATGTGTAGCAGGGAGATGTTGTACTCCGCCTTATTTGTGCAGATTTCAAGGATATATCCAATAACTGACATGGCTGCCACTACGCCCCATAGGGGGACTGCTATGTCTGCCATTGAAAGTCCCCAGTGCACCATAAGAACAATCATGAACATTACGGTAAAGCGGAAAATGTTTCCTGCGGCATTTACCGGGCACAGGTATTTGCAGAAAGACATGTTTCCCAGAATCAGTACAGAGAGAAGGATTACCGCTATTGCCGCATTGGCAATGAAAAAGCTGTAGTCTATGAACAGCAGTACCAGAAGGATATATTTTATGCTGCGCAAGATTTTGTCGGGAAGAGACCACCTGCGCCAGAGGACATATTCCCTCTTCCTCCTGTCTGCAATCCACTCCTGAACCAGTCCAAGGGGGCAGAGGTTGCTGCAGAAGAGCTTGCCAAAGAGGATGCCGCCTGCTCCAATTACCCAGATTGCCATAACCTTGAGGGTAGAGGCGCTGTACAGTACTCCTCCGGTGTATGCAAAGTAGAGGATTGCGCAGAGTGAGCACAGCTGCAGGGTGTCCCTTAATCTGTCGAGAATAGAACTTTTCATAAAAATACGCTTCTTTACAAAGGTACATAATTTTCTTCACTTGCCTTTCACTATCTTTGCGCCATGAAATTTTTCGACAACCACAACCACAGCACTTTTTCTCCCGACAGTTCAGCTTCCGTAGCTGAGCTTATTGCTTCGGCAATGGAGAAGGGGATGGGCGGCATTGCAATCACCGACCATTATGACATTGATGCTCCGTCAAGAGACCAGGAGTTCTTCTTTGATCCTGCCAGGCAGCAGGCGGAGATTGACAGGGTTACCATTGACATGGCACCGCAGATCCAGCAGACAGGTTTTCAGGTAATGAAGGGGATTGAGGTGGGGCTGCAGCCTGCCAGCATGGAGAAGATAAAGGGATTCACTTCACAATATAAGTTTGATACAGTAATTGCCTCCATTCATTTTGTAGACGGTACAGATCCGTATATGGGAACCTACTACACAGACAAGGATTACAAAAAAGCCTTCAGCAACACTTTGGAGGTTATGTACAGTACCGCCTTGGATTTCAGGGATTTTGATATCCTTGGCCACTATGATTATGTGGCACGGTATTCGCCATACGGCCCAGGATGCAGGAATATTACCATGGCAGAGTTCGGCGACTGGCTGGAGCCAATCCTCAAGTTCCTTGCACATGAAGGGAAGACAATGGAGATAAATACCAAAACATACAAGAACCACAAGGGCTATGTGCCAGTGCTGGATACCGCAGTACTGAAGCGTTTCAGGGAGTTTGGCGGCGATGCGTTGAGCCTTGGTTCGGATGCACACAACCCAGGCCGCATAGGGGATGAGTTTGAAAAGTATGCCTCTGTAGCAAAAGAATGCGGCTTCCGTTACCTTGTATACTTTAAGGAGAGGAAACCGCAATATTATAAAATTGACCTTTAGGAAGTAGGGCCCTGTGCCTTACTTCTTCTTTTTTAGGACGTACTTGCCGTCTTTGCCTTTCTTGTACTCCTTCCCTTTGCCCATCATCTTAAGGTAGCGGATATACTGCTGCTCGTCAAGCACTGCCTTCATGGCATCATAGGTCTTCTGCATCCATTTGTCTGTAATGGCCTTATAGGTCTGCTGGTCCTGGCTGCCCCTTGCTCTGGCCTCCTCTACAGCAGCAAACATCTCGGTATAGTTATGCCTGAAAATAGAGTCTACATAAAACAGCTGGGTGCTGTTGAGCTTAAGGTCGGTCTCAAGCCTGTTAGCCATCTTGATGGCAATCTCCTCTGGAGACTCCTGCTCCTGCTCTTGTGCGTGAGCAGTGTTGAAGGCAAGCAGCGCTGCCGCTGTAAGTAGACAGAAGATAATCTGTTTCATAAAATTATTATATTTGTAATCTGCTGCGAATATAGTAAAAACACATAAATAAAAAGATATGAAACTGATTTTTAGAGCACTTCTGGCAGCCTTGCTCATTATGGCAACGGCAAATGTGTCGGAGGCATGTACAAACCTGCTGATTACCAAGGGCGCCACCAAAGACGGCTCTGTGATGGTAACCTACTCTGCAGATTCACACGTGCTATACGGAGAACTTTATTTTACCCCTGCGGGTGTGTTCCCAAAAGGAAGCAAACTTAAGGTATATGAATGGGACGGCGGACATTTCCTTGGCGAGATTGCCCAGGTGCCAAAGACCTATTCTACCATAGGAAACATGAACGAGCACCAGCTGATCATTACCGAGACCACCTTTGGCGGCAGGGAGGAGCTGGTTGACACCACAGGAATCATAGACTACGGCTCGCTTATCTACATTACCCTGCAGCGTGCCAAGACTGCACGTGAGGCCATTAAGGTTATGACAAACCTTGTGGCAGAGTATGGCTACTGCTCCGGCGGAGAGTCATTCTCAATTGCAGACAAGGATGAGGTGTGGATTATGGAGATGATTGGCAAGGGAACCCGCCTCAACGCAAAAGGTGAGAACGAGAACAAGGGTGCAGTATGGGTAGCAGTACGTATTCCCGACGGTTATGTCTCTGCCCACGCCAACCAGTCGAGAATAGATACAATTGCATTCAATGATCCGGAGAACTGCCTGTATGCAAAAGATGTAGTTTCATTTGCAAGGGAGGCCGGACTGTATGAGGGAACTGATGAGGAGTTCAGCTTCTGTGACACATATGCCCCTGCAGACTTCAGCGCATTGCGTGCATGTGAGGCACGTGTGTGGGCTGCATTCAACATTATGGGTGGCGGAATGATTGGCGAGAGGCCTGCTATGGATTACTTTGATTTTGCAAGCGGCGCCAATCCTGCAAACAAAATGCCCCTATACATCAGGCCTGCCCATAAGCTTACAGTTAAGGAGGTGGCAGATGTGATGAGAGACCACTATGAGAATACCCCTCTCGATATGAGAAAAGATATTGGAGCAGGCGGATTTGAACTTCCTTACCGCTGGAGGCCATCTTCATTTGAAGTGGACAGCGTAAGATATACAAACGAGCGTGCCATTGCTACCCAGCAGACCGGCTTCTGGATGCTGGGCCAGGCCCGCAGCTGGCTGCCTGATGAGATTGGCGGAATCTTATGGTTTGGTGTGGACGATGCAGCAACCTCATGCCTTACTCCAATCTACTCAAGCTCTATCAGAACCCCTCACTGCTTTGCTGTTGGAAACGGCAGCATGCTCCAGTATTCTCCAACCTCTGCATTCTGGCTCTTCAACAGAGTAGCGCAGCTTGCATATTTGAGATACAATCTGCTTACCCCTGAAATCCAGAAAGCGGCAGAAGACCACGAGCTTGGTGCAATGAAGATTATCCCTACAGTAGATGCTGAAGCCCTTAGGATCTATAAGTCCAAACCGGGAGAAGTGAAGAAATATCTCACAGAATGGAGTGAAAAATTTGCAGACAGAATGTTCAAAAAGTGGAAGGAGCTTGATGAATACCTTCTTGTAAAATACATAGACGGCAATGTAAAACGCCAGAACCCTAACGGCTCGTTCATGGATAACGGTGCGGGCAAGAATATCCCTGCCAACCCTGTGCAACCAGGCTATAGCGAGCACTGGAAACGCAAAGTTGCTGAAGATGCCGGCGAAAGATTGAGAGTGTTGAGCATGGAGGAGATGTTGCAGAATGCTCTTCAGAAAGAGCAGCCTCAGCAGGATGCCCAGACTGAGCCTCAGGTGGAGATGGTTACAGTAACCGGCGTAGTGAGAGATTCAATCGGAGCAGCTCCGTTGGCAGGAGCGGCCATAATGGTAAAAGGCGAGTCTGAAGAAGGAGAACCTGTTACCCTATATTCCGCGTCAACAGACAAGGATGGAAAATATACTATAGAGGTTCCAAAAGACTCTGTACTGACCTTTACTTATTTCGGTTACTACAGTAAACAGGCAACAGCAACAGAAACAACAACAATAGATATTCTGCTGGTACAGAATCCCGACGAGCTCAATACAATAATACAACAGTAGACACTAGCAAAAAGAGCTGCCAATTATGGCGGCCCTTTTTGTTTATACGATCAAGGACTAAATTAATGATATGCCTTCTGCCAATGCTGTGTTTTTCTCTTTGTCAGAATCATTAAGAACTGAGTATGGGCAGATGTCTTTATGGACAAATTTATTTTTATACTCCAATGCTTTCGATTCGTCTGACAGGATTTCCTCCATCTCTTTAGCTGTAGGTTTTCTGTAGCCCAGCAGCAGTTTTTCCATTAGCCATCTGTTATGTTCTACATTTGCATATATATCTTTATTGTCATAAGGAGTACCTATATTCCTCTGTTTAATAGGAATTGAATAAGCATGATACAGATTTGACCATTGATGAGCAACCGTAAGTTTTAGCCAATTTTTATGTAATTCTTCTTTTGTATTGATATTAGAACCTATGAATAAGAAAATTATCTTATATTTGTAGAACATATACCCCGCCGATTTTATTTGATAATGGATGGGTGGGACTAAGACATACAAAAAGCGTTTACTAAACGCTTTGTTCTTGATGCATTGAAACTTCGCAACTTTCAGGTATAGTCAAGGCAAAGCAACGGTAGATGCTCATGGGGTATGCTAATTTATTACACCTGTATTCTACAGGTGCTGATTCTGCATATCGGCGTGGGCTTCTGCGTTGCTCGTTTTACTATACCGGGCAATGCGAAGGCCTCAATGCGTGGAACGAGTGACAAGGCAAGTTACCACGCTTTTTTTATGCCGTAATTTAAGAAAAATGTAGAATTTTAGAATAAGTTAGCTATGAATTTTTATGATGCAGACGCATGTCAGCGTTTTTTCTGTTTTGGAAATTGTGTGGAGTTTATAAGATCTAATAATCCAAGTCATGTAAAAATAAAAAATGCCAGATATACTTTGGATAATTTATATGATTCTACTCTTCGAGAATTTAACAATTGTAGTGATCTCAATCCATTCGGATATGAAAAGAGAGAAGTTTTATATTACCTTGATATGTTGAGGAATGAGAATTTTGTCCAAACTGAAGATTGGGGTGTTGGAGGAGTGTGGCTACATACAAATAATGGAGTGTGGTCTGTACGTGTAAGAACCTTCAGTTATAACAATATTGGTGATAGTAATTATAATGAATTAGTAGAGATATTCAGAAATGGGCAGAAGATAATGACGCATGTTACACCTGGATCGTACTCTTCAGGTTTTGTATTTTGGTTTTTACATGAAGAAAATTATGGATTGACTCTTAATTGGGGAAAAAGCAGATTACGTTTCAGGTCTGCCAATGAGGAGGAAGAGAGCAGTTCTGGCCTATTTTCTTTCTTGAAAAGGTTATTTTAGAATCCTCAATCAACAGTATATTCTTGAATATAATAAAGCTTTTCACATATGATTCAGTATGCTTTTGCGATTGTATTCCAGGTATTACTATGGTTGTGCAAGGGACTTTTTTGGCTAGTTGTGGGAATTTTTTATTGGATATTTACAGGGGGAACTGTAAAAAAAGTGTTGTTAAGATTGTTTGCTGTTTTTGCAGTATGTTTATCAGTGTGGGGAGGAATTGAGCTAAATAATAGATATGAATCTAAAAAAAAGGAACAGCAATTCATGGAGAGCATAGAAGGGACCACTGAATATATATGCATAGCTAAGGAATTTATAAATATTAGAGTGTCACCCAGTACTACAGCTAGTGTTTTAGGAAGGGTAAATAGAGGTAGTACAGTGTATGTATATGAAATTAAGGATGGTTTTGCTAGGGTGAGATATGGATCTAAAATAGGTTATGCTAATGCAAAATTCATAAAGATTAAGCAACAACAATAAAAATAAATTAAATCTGAATATGTTTGAGAAGTCAGAGGTTGCTCGAGTAGTATCGCTAATGCTTACTTGGCAATGCAATTTGAATTGTGTGTATTGTTTTGAGAAGTTCAAAGCTCCTAATAAGGTTATGAGCTTTGATTTGGCTAAGAACATTATAAAGGAGGAAGTACATCAGCATAAAAATAGAGGCCAGAAAGAGAGACTGAAAATTGAATTTTTTGGCGGGGAACCTCTGCTGAATTTTGATTTGATAAAGAGGGTAACAGAATGGATGGTTGAAGAGCAGTTTGATATAGATTATGAATTATCTGTTACAACAAATGGTACTCTGTTGGATAAGGATAAAATGGAGTGGTTCAGAGCCCATAAAGAGCATATAACTGTTGTAATGTCAGTAGATGGCGATGAGGAGATGCAGTGTAGCAATAGAGGTGGCAAGGCTAATAATATTCCACTAAATTTTGTAAAAGAAACATGGCCTACAATTCATTTCAAGTCTACTATATCAAGAGATAATTTGCCGTCATTGTCTTCTAATATTATATCCTTATTGGAAGAAGGTTTTGTCATTGCACCAAGTCTGGCTGTCGGTGAAGATTGGCAGGATGGGGATGAACTGATATATAAGAGAGAGCTTGAAAAGTTGGCAGACTGGAGTTTGAGTCATATGGATAAAGAACCGATGAAAATTTTTATGCAGCCGTTTTATTGTTTATTGGAACCACATTGCTCAAATATCCCTCAAAAGAATTGTGGTACTGGTACATCAATGGCTACATATGATGTAGACGGAAAATGTTATCCATGTCATTTGTTTGTCCCAATCACACACGGAAATTGTAATGTGTTGGAAGAGTTGAAAAATGTTGATTTTAAAGATGATATGTCTTTTATGGATAAGTCTTGTATGGATTGTAAAATGTTGAGGATATGCAAGACATGTTATGGGTTTAACTATAAAGACAGACAGGATATTACAAAGAGGGACAGGAGAACGTGTAAGATGCAGTTGGCCGAGGCACAAGTGGTAAGTTCTTTCCAGATAAATTATTTGGTGGAACTTGCAAAACAAAGAGATTTGACACCAGCAGAACTGTTTGCATTGCAAGGTGCTGTAAAATGTCATGAACTTTATGGAAACTTCACTTTTGAAGTGTTAAAATAATTACTAACCTTATAATTCTATTTATCATGAAAGTAAATGAGGATTTGTTGGCAACTGCCAATAACATTTTGAGCAACAACCAAAGTGATATGGAATCAAACTGCGATGTAATCAACAGCATAGGATGTTGGGGTTGCGGTCTTGGTTGTAGTGGAACAGTAGGTGGTTGATTGTTTTAACTGAGGGCTTTGCTAAAAGCAAAGCCCTATTTTATAAAAGATATTATGGAATATAAAGCTGTAAAACCGGATAGTACTATAGAAAGAATTGAGCAGATAATTGCTTCGCTTGGGATATCTTTTAATAAAACATATTTTGGGAAGGAAGGTGTCACAAATTCTGTAAGAGTTGATATGATTGCAGATGGTAGGACTTGCATGTCTATAGGAAGCAATGGAAAAGGATTGGATACCAGTTATGCTTTGGCAAGTGCGTATGGGGAGTTCATGGAGAGAGTGCAGAATAAAATGCTTTTTATTACGACAAAATTTTCTACTCAACAATTTTGTCGTAATAATGGGGATTTGTCTGGTAGTATAGATACAGCTCTGTATTTCAGGTATTTCCCAGATGAGTCTTATAAGACTATTACACAAAAGGAATTATCTGATTGGATAAAGGTGTTGCTTCCTTTATCGGACTGTAAGCATTCTAATATAGATGGGAAATCATATGATATGCCTTTTATCAACTTTTATAATGTAAAGGCAGAACAGGTAGAGAATTTGCCTTATGACTTAGTCCGATTTGCGTCAGGATCAACAGGGTTGTGTGCAGGCAATACACCCCAAGAGGCTATTCTGCAGGGAATAAATGAGATTTTTGAAAGATTTGTTTTACAGCGTCTATATATAGACAAACCAATTTTACCAACAATCCCAAAAGAATATTTTCAAGATACGGAGATTTTGTCCAGAATAAAACAGGTTGAGGCAGAAAAAGGCTGGAAGTTTATAATAAAAGATTGTTCAATAAACAAAGGATTCCCTGTTATTGGTTTGTTGGTGATTGATTCTTTTAATGCTAGATATACGTTTAGGCTTGGTGCGGATTTGTCACCGGAAATAGCATTACAAAGATGTTTTACGGAAATATTTCAGGGAACCAACATATCAGACTCCATTTTTATACCTTTTGATATTTCGCAGAAATGGGATGTGTCAGAAGAGTATAATAAAAATGTTGTAAATGGTAGAGGGCAATTCTGTAATAATATTTTTCTGAATGAAACGACAGAATTTATTTTTGATATAAGTAAGTATCCAGAACAGAAAGATTCTATAGATGAGAGTTTTAAGTCTGTATTTTCTTGGCTTAAAAAGAATGATTATAATGTGTTTATCAGAGATAATTCTTTCTTGGGCTTTCCTGCTTTTCATATTTACATACCAGGGTTGTCTGATATAGATTCCAGGTTATTTGATATATGGACAGTTCTTAAAGATACAGATGAGTATTACACAATTCCCGCAGAATACAGATTGAAGCATATTACCAAATCTGAGGCACGTATGCTAATTGAAAAGTATTCTGCAGATAAACAGGATTTTATACAGCTGTTTCCTTATTCAACTGGGGCAGGTAATATTATAGATCGGGAATTATTGGTGGCTCTTTTAAGTTGTTACATTGAAGACTACGGTAGTGCTTCCCGGCATATGGATAAGTTTTTACAGACTAGATGTAAATCTAAACAGCAATTTATTTATTATTACGTTGTTAGAGATTTTTTTGCACTTAAAGATTTAAATACATCTCATGTAGATATAAAATCTCAGCTTGCTTGTATGTATCCGACCAATGTAGTTACTGAGGTTTTGAAGGATTTACGTACTCCAGAAGATATTTTAAAGAATTTCCCTTTTCCGGAATGTTTTGATTGCAACAATTGTCCGATAAGGAATAATTGTATAAGACAAACAATTTTAGATGTGGAAAGAAATATACAGAGTCTCCAAAAAGAGAATTATATAGATCAAAGAAGAATTGAGCAGTTATTCAAATAGTACATACCGCTATGAAAAAACTATTAGCATTATTCATTTTGGCCATTCTAGTTGTTGTGGCATGCGAGAAAGCTGAGCCCGATAACAATAAGAACGAGAATGGTAAACCTGGTAACAAGGTTGAGAATAATACAACAGTAGACACTAGCAAAAAGAGCTGCCAATTCTGGCGGCCCTTTTTAATTGGAATGAGTAATACCGGTGGTAAGAACATAACATTATAGTGATATAAGTATATTACAAATTAGACCTATCTGTCAAGTTTATGCATTTTTTGACAGATAGCAAAATTGCTGTCAAAAAGTCAAATGTGAATAAACTTACTTCCTGCCATAGCGTGCAGAAGGCTCTGAAAGCAAGCCGTGCTTAGACGAATTCATCTCTTGAATAATCTGAAGCATCTCTGCAGGCGTAACCACAAATGGTTTTTTTGGGAAATGTTTTAATTACTCTCCCCTTCTGGCCAATCTTATCTCCTCATTAATCTCCTCAAGGCTCATGCCCGCAGTTCCATTTTCTGCAGCAATTCTGCGCATTTCATAGAAAGCCTTTCTTCCTCTCTCCATCACGTCATCAATAGGGTCAGCCTCTATTGTGAAAGGAATCCTTCTCTGACGTATAACTGTCTTAACATATATATTGAATGCTGTATTGGCACTCATGCCAAATTCTTCGCACAGTTTATCAAACTCTGCCTTCAATTTTGCATCCATTCTGATGGTTGTTGCTATCTGTCCCATAGTCATGTCATTTTTACAAAGATATATAAATGATATCATATTGCAATACATGTGCCATCAAATATACTTGAACTATTGGGAAAAAGCGCCTATTTCACTCCACATACCCCAACGTGGCAAAACTGACATTACAATCACTATATACCTTGATTGTCGCAGTATAAGCCGACTCTGCTGTGCTGCCGGTGGTAAGAACATCATCTATGATCAGGATGTGCTTGCCGGATAGATTTTTTGTGGTGTGGAGACGGAAAGCATTGGCCACATTGAACCATTTGTCATCCATTTTCCTTCTGGTCTGTGTGCGTGTGTACCTTGTCCGTTTGAGAAGATCCGTAAGCACCTTGTCTGAAGCCTCAGAAGGGCCAAACATAGCCTCCGCCACACCCCTGGCTATAACCTCAGCCTAGTTATATCCTCTGCGCCATTTTCGCAATGGATGAAGTGGGACGGAGACAATGTAATCGACATCTGGAAGAGCCCTCTTGATTTTTTCCCCAAGAAGCCTTCCCATGTAGAGACCAAGTCCGATTTTCCCCTGGTACTTTATCTTATGAATAAGGGTGATATACCTACTCTCCCTCGTATAGAAGAAGAGTGGAATCACCCTGTGCAAATAGGTCCTTACCCATAATTTTTTCTCAGCAGGATTTTCCGGCCAGTCCCAATAATATGTCAGAGGCATATCCTCCAGACTGTTATCACACAAATACTCCACATCCACAGGGAGAAGTCTCCCGCACACCTCGCATCTTCTCGGAAAGATGAGATCTCCCAAACACTTCAGCCACATATCAACTACACAACATTAACCAAACAAACATTAGTATCATACCCATTACATACAAAACCTACCCAAATACATATATCGGCCCTATACGTTATCAAAGCACTTGCTGACTCTTCCCATCAAAGCTTGTGCCCCCCTCTCGACCACAATCACACACAAACCCGGCTTATGACATTCACAAGCCACGTCAGCTCCCGCAGATAGGGCTCTTGGGGACATTTGTGTGGCTTCTGCAGGGGAAAAGGCTGCACAAGCCACGTTAAGCCCACTATATACTCGCAAATGGAATTCCAGATTGATAGTATTGAAAGCATGACAACAAATAGAAGAGTCTGCCTAATCAAGAGAAAGGCAGACTCTTACAAGACTTAAGATTCCGTATCAAGCAATCTCTGAAATCAGGTATCGGAAACCTTGATTGTTATAGGTTCCCCAATTCATTGTGTAGGTGCCGACAATCGAAAAATTATAGCGTTTGCCGTAATTAAAGGGTATACCCTTACTGGTCATTCCCCACGAGAGAAATCCTCCACGCACAGCGCCCTGATAGATTTTGAAGTTGTCGTAAGCCGAAGGTCGATTAGTGTTATTGTAGTACAAAGGCTCGTTGGTAAGCATTACCGCCCAACCCTTGTCGAGATTATACATCTTCTGCTGTTTCAACTGCTCAAGGCGGTGCACATCGTACAGATAGTCGTAGCAACCAAAATCTACAGCTGACTGGTTTTTCAGTTCCACAACACCGATCTTATCCCTCTTTGTCTTATACTTTAACTCAATAGGATAAATATAACCATTATCCTCAACCCAAATATCGATATAACACGCTTTGCTACCAATTAACGCTCGTCTTTCGAGGTAAATTTTCGATTGGGGCAATAGGCGTTGCAACGCCCAAGCAAGCGAAAATTGAAAGTCTGCCTCTGACCAGAAGGCGGTTCTTTGGGTTGAAAGATTGTTGATCGCTATGCTTAAATCTGCAATATTCATAATCTATTCAGTTTTTTTAACTAAATTGACGTTAAAACTCTCAGCATCAATCACCAATTTCCCATTTTTGTGTTTTAGTGTCAGTTCATAAGTGGAAATTACTTTCTTTTTCCCTTGTACACTCCATTTGCAGGTGATAGTTTCCCGATTTGCATCTATAATTTCATAGGCAACCATCGGACAGAAAGGCTTTAATACTTTTTCTGCATCTAACGTCCAGTACTCCGAGTTCTTGTCGTACCACAAATATTTCTCAAAATCCGTATCATATACTATTGAGAAAGCCTTGCCTTGCGACTGAATGAAATTAAGTGCATGCTCCAGTTGGGCTTTAATGCTTGCTTGTATTTCCTGTTGAACCTTTGTTGTTAACTTTGTAATAGAATCTTCTACCTCTTTGACAGATTCCGCAAGAATAAATTTTTTAGAGTAATTTATATCTACCTGGTATACATCTTTTGTAATTTGTTCGCCCTTCTGCTTGAAAATATCTAATAGTTTTTTTAATTTATAGAGGTTTATATCAGATTCAGTATTACTATTTCCAGAGTATTGAATCAACTCTGCATACTCTTTTAGAGGCTTGGCAATCTCGGCAATTCTATCAGATATATATGTCATATCCTCATCTTTGATATAAGCGTTTACATAAAAATCATCAAAAAAGCCCGAAACATAGTTCTTGTATTGGTGATGTATTTTAACATATGGTTTGCTGTCGCCATCTTTTTGTATACATTTGAATCCACGATAGCTGTCATAAGCAAAGCCACACTCACCTTCGTTTTCTAAATCTGCGATTAACTGCTCAACTCCTTCTTTATTTAGATAACATACCTGTTTCAAATATTCGTACTCAACGGCCTCTTGTTCAAAATTACAGCCACCTAAATCTTCAAAATCTACGCCAGAATCTCTCAAAATGCAAGTGCTGGCATACTTACCCAATTCAATCTTACTTTTTAACACGGTGTATCCTTTCTCCGCCAAGGCATCTTTGGTGATGGAGCCGGCTGCATATTGTTTGGCCAAAGCCGAAATGGCCGGTGGTGTAGACTTACCTTTATCTGTGTCATTGTCGCTAATCAATACGCCATTTTGGAAGAGCATAGTACCACCTAGATAAGTCCAAGTACCATTCAATTTGCCACTTTGAGTAAGCGTCCCGCTATATTTGTGAGGCAGATTATCCCACCCTAAAACATCGCAGGAAAAGGCTCCTACCAAAATTCCATTTTTATAAGTCGCATTTAACTTTGTGATTAAGGTTCTCTTTGCATTTACTATAAATGTTCCATTCGGTACACCATTGGTAAAATTACCAGTAATGGTTTGGTATTCATTGTCTGATTGGCCATTGGAACTGGTTACAGTCATCTTGAAGTTTGAACTTATTGCTCCATTGAGTTTTCCTTTGGAGAGGTTGGCCGTCATATTATAAGAGCCGACAAGTTTATAAGTGTAAGGGAAAACACTAACACTATAACTTGCTTGCGGACAACTAATTGTATATTGGCCATCCTTTAACTGCCCGCCATCTTCTCCTACGATGTAGTAATAGGTCTTGTTACCCTCAAATACGACATTATTAATATCCGTCCGCATTAAATAGGACTCCGTAATCTTTTGGCGTTGTGCAAAAGACTCTCCAATCGTTCCAAATAGGAACACTGCTGTTAGTAGTAATAACTTCATAACTTTATAACTTTAATTATACACCCTTGTTGGCTCTCAAGGATTGGTTTTCGGTAAAAAGGGGTGTGGGCCAATTAGTTCATCCTTGTTGGTTGTCCCTGAAATAACATTTGATAGAAAATAAGCGATAGCCCACAAACTAGTATGGGGATACGAACAAATGTGAAGCACTTCGACCTATTCTGTCGATTGAATTTTCTAGGCACACCAGAGCGAATAGAACTAAACACTCTCTCTTTTAGTCTAGATATATCCAAAAGTATATTTAACTTAACTTTGGTTCTCCATCTATTGTTTCTATTGCTCAAGATTAAGTACAATCTCCTTATTGAGTTTATTAGATCCCATAGCCTAAGGTATATCCTGTCTCAGGGATTGTTACTATAATAAACGAAGAAAGCGTGAGACAATCACTTATTTTAGTCAGTAGGCCCTGAGATTGCCGTGGTATTAAAATAAGCAACAGCCCACGCCGATATCAGAACCCCTTTGGGGAATAGATACAGGTGAGGATGTATGCTCATTCTCATACCAAGTAGAATTTCTCAGGTTCACTGACGAGAATTAAGCAAACACTTTCCGTGTTAGTTTGTATGTCCTACAAATTTAAGCAATTATTTTGCTTAAAACAACACTTTTCCTCTGTTGTGGGCCATTGCTTGCCGGAATACAAAACTTCCAATGCAAATTTATGAAATTAACAAACCTCTTATGTTTGTCTTCTCTTGTCTTTCAGTTATATGGGAGGCAGCGGTTTTGCCTCTATCAGTTTAACAAGCCTTTCATAGTGCTTGTTCTGCAGAGCAGTGTAGTGAAGCATTAATGAATTTGCCGCTTCCTTGTCCTCTGTTGCATTCAGGAGCGGTTGCCATACAGAAGGCAGTTGCTCCAAAGTATTGTTCAGCTCCTGGAATGCTGCATCCCTATATGGGATTGTGTCCAGTTTGTGTTCCAATGATGTATAGAGGGAGTCCAGTCTTGTCTCTACCCATCCATATAAAAGCTCACTCTCCCTCTGGGTTTTGATACTGCCAATAATTGTCGGGATAAAAATACCTGCTGCCAATATGGTTAAGGTTATTGCAATGTTAAGATACTTGAATAAGGATATCCTTTGTTGAATGGTCTCAACATTGTCATATCTATGGTCTCTGTTTTCTTTGCAGCATTTTTCTGCAATATGTTCGTACCTTTTGCCGCATATATCCTTTATAAGGAGCCCAAGGGAATAAATGTCGCTTCTTATATCTACATCAGATTGTGCCAGCAGTTCAGGAGATGCATAGGCTGGTGTGCATCCAAGGGTTTTGCTCAAATAAAATGCATCTGTATCGCTTAATCCAAAATCTATAAGCTTAACATTTTCGCCTTTATTGCTGATGAGTATGTTTTCTGGTTTGAGGTCATTGTGCACCACTCCTTTTATGTGCAGATATCTCACGACATCCAAAAGTTGGGCAACAATCCTTTTGCGTGTTTGGGAGGAAGGGTTGGTGGCAAGAAAGTCATTGAGGGTGGTCCCATCAACATATTCCATTACTATACCTACACCTACAGGCGTGTTTGTTTCGTAAGTGAAAATGGTTGCTATGTGTGGATGACTGAGATTTGCCCCAATTTCATACTCCCTTCTTATGAGGGAAATGTTTCTTCCGGAATTGGAGGCTGCTGTCTTTATAACAAAATATTTGCCCGCTTTACTTACTCTGTATAATTTGCAGACAGCATTTTCTTTCAACAATACGGGATCTGAATACCCGCCATCATATATAATGGCAGTTCCCATAGGTTTCAATTCTGAATTCCGGCTCATCAATTTGTCTTTTTATGTCTTGATATTCCAATATGTTGCAAGCCCAAATTTAATCATTATTTTTGTCGCACTATGAATATAAGGAGTGATATACCGGAAATAGCAAGGCTTAAAGAAAAGGTTGAAAAGTGCATAGATTTTCCTTTGTCTACACATGGGGATTTTCTGCGTCTTTCTGCCGGAATTTCATTTACCTTGAGGGAACATATTTCCGAGAGCACCCTTGAACGGCTGTGGGAATACTCAACACGGCACTACTCCTCTGTTTCTTTACGCACCCTTAATGTCCTTTCAAGATTTATAGGGTACCACAGCTGGGATGAATTCTACAAATACCTCTGTGCAGAATCTGCTGAATCACAGCTATTTAAAGCCAATACCGTAAACACAAAAGATCTTCCTGTGGGGGCACACATAAAGCTTGGTTGGCTTCCCGACAGAATCTGTATAATCAGATACCTGGGAGAGAACAGGTTCATTGCCGAGGAAACCCATAATTCAACCATGCAGCCAGGTGATACATTTTCCTGCCTTCAATTTCAAAAAAGGGCTCCCCTGCATTTGGATGAATTCTGCAAGGCCAATTCTACAGAGATGTTCCGCTATGTAGTAGGGACTAATTCAGGACTTACCATTCTGGAAGTGCTATAATAATTCACTCCACATACGCCAACGTGGCAATACTCACCCTGCACCCCAGCTGCTCAACAAGAATTGAGGCACAAGCCTCCAGTGTTGCGCCGGTGGTAAGAACATAATATTAGAGTGATATAAGAATAGCAAGTAGTGGCTTACTTCTTGCCATAGCGGGCAGAAGGCTCTGAAAGCAAACCGTGATTAGGCGAATTCATCTCTTGGATAATCCGAAGCATCTCAGCTGGAGTAACCACAAACGGCTTTTTAGGGAAGTGCTTTGTATTTCCAGTAACAAGGAATGAATCTTCATTTGCAAGAGCAACCTCATAGAAAACAATATCCTTTGGATCCGGGAGTTGCTCTTCAGCCTCTTGTCTTGATGAGTTGATACCAAATTTCTTGATAACTTCCATAGTCTCATCAATAAGCGATTCAGGCAAATTAAATTTCGGTCTGGTTAAAACAGCGTAATACTCATCCAAAATATCATCATTATAAACTGGTGTAATATCTCCCAGAATCAAGTGCTGCATCAATTGTACAGTGCTTGTATTCTTAAAACGGGACAGTAGTGCTGATACAATCACATTGGTGTCAATAACTGCATAGATTTTCATATTACTCTCCCCTTCTGGCCAATCTGATCTCCTCATTAATCTCTTCAAGACTCATTCCTGCAATGCCATTTTCTTGTGCAATTGCTCTAAGTTTGTGGAATGCGGCAAGTCCTTTTGCCCGGATTTCCTCTTCTGATTCTGTGCGCAACTCAAACGGAATACGCTGCTCCCGAACTGCGGCCTTCATAAAAATTGTCACAGCTGCTGAATTGCTCAAGCCAATTTCATTACATAGTTCATCAAAGCTCTTCTTAAGCTTTTCATCTACTCTTATTGATATAGTTGACTGTCCCATAATTATAATAATTTGTATTGCAAATATATTACAATGTATCAACAGTTGCAATAATAATAAGTTGAAAAATATATTTATCTAAGCAGATCACTCCACATACGCCAGCGTAGCAATGCTCACCCTGCACCCCAGCTGCTCCACAAGAATAGCTGCACAGGCCTCCAGCGTTGCACCGGTGGTAAGTACATCATCCACAAGCAGCAGGTGGCTGTCGGGAGGAGGAGTGACCTTGCACTTGGGGTTGAGGCGGAAGGCGGAGGCAACGTTGTGCCAGCGCTCAAGGCGGTCTTTGGCGGTTTGGGTGTTGGTAAACTGGACCCTTTGGAGCAGATTGCCCAGGACGGGAGGGTTGCCGGCACTGGCGGATTTAAGCCCGGCAGCTATTCCGCGGGCAATTATTTCAGACTGGTTGAATCCCCTTTTGAGTTTTTTGCGCCAATGGAGGGGGATGGGGACTATGTAGTCAAAAGCCGGTACATCGGGTGCGGAGGCAATCTTTTCCCCAAGCATCCTGGAAAGGTATATCCCTACGGCCACGTTGCCTTCGTATTTGAGCATGTGAACCGGTTTGCGGTAGTTGTTGGTGTAGTAGAAAAGGGAATAGACGCGCTCTACAGGGCAGCGGCCCCAGAAGATCTTTTGGGCGGGGTTGTCCTCCACGCTCCAGAAGTGGGTGAGGGGGAGGTCTGCGTAGCATTCAAGGCAAAGATGCTCCTCGTGATAATTCAGCTGAACACCACAAACCGCGCAACACTTTGGAAAGCAAAGGTCAAACAACAATCTCCACCACTTCATCTTCATAGACCTGCATTTTGTACAAATCTAGCGAAAATTTGCATAATATGCATTGAATATTAACAT
Organism: uncultured Bacteroidales bacterium; assembly: GCA_937901105.1. Taxonomy (GTDB): domain Bacteria; phylum Bacteroidota; class Bacteroidia; order Bacteroidales; family UBA932; genus Egerieousia. Next base: position 22,582 of record CALCHD010000071.1, read on the forward strand.
TTTATATTACCTTTGCAGCCGCTTTAGGCAATAGTGGAAGGATTTGACTGCTTGCAACCACATTAAAAAATGCTAAAACGATTCCAATCATTTCAGCACAAAGTCAAAATCTTGCACTAAATTTTGTTAATCGGTATACTTCTTGTGGTACAGGGAGTTATCGGGAGTATTAATTTAATTTAGTTTTTAGAATTATGTCTTATTTGTTTACTTCAGAGTCTGTTTCAGAGGGTCATCCCGACAAAGTAGCAGACCAGATTTCAGATGCAATCCTTGATGAGTTCCTTCGTCAGGACGCCGACAGTAAAGTTGCTTGCGAAACTTTTGTGAGCACAGGTCTTGTTGTTGTTGGCGGTGAGGTGAGAAGCGAGGATGCTTATGTAGATATCCAGCAGGTGGCTCGCCGTGTGATCAACAAGATTGGCTATACCAAGGCAGAGTATATGTTCGACGGCAATTCTTGCGGTATCCTTTCTGCACTTCACGAGCAGTCTCCCGACATCAACCGCGGTGTTGTGGTAGAGGAGAAGGACGAGCAGGGTGCTGGTGACCAGGGTATGATGTTCGGTTATGCTTGTACTGATACTGAGGAGTATATGCCATTGGCAATTTACCTTTCTCATCTTGCCCTTACAGAGCTTGCTGACATCAGAAAGAACACTACTCTAATGCCTTATTTGAGGCCTGATGCAAAATCGCAGTTTACAATTGAGTACAACGACAATGATGAGCCTGTAAGAATCCACACTATTGTGCTTTCAACCCAGCATGATGAGTTTGATGAGGATGCAGCTATGCAGCAGCGCATAAAGAGTGATATCAAGAACATTCTTCTTCCAAGAATGCTTGAGAAGCTTCCTGCAGAGACAGCAGCATTGTTCAAGGATGACTTTATCCTTCACGTGAACCCTACAGGTAAGTTTGTGATTGGAGGCCCTCACGGTGATACTGGCCTTACCGGCCGCAAGATCATTGTTGACACCTATGGCGGAAGAGGTGCTCACGGTGGTGGTGCATTCTCAGGCAAGGATTCAAGCAAGGTAGACCGTTCTGCAGCTTATGCAGCACGCTATATTGCAAAGAACCTTGTTGCAGCAGGTGTTGCCAAGGAGATTCTTGTTCAGCTTGCTTACGCTATTGGTGTTGCACAGCCTGTAAGTATCTTTGTAAATACCCGCGGAACCTGCAACCTCAACGGTGTAACCGACGGTGAGATTGCACGCAAAATAGGAGAGATGTTTGACCTTCGTCCTGCAAAGATCATTGAGAAGTTCCAGCTTACCAACCCAATCTTTGAGGAGACAGCCGCTTACGGCCACTTTGGAAGAAAACCTTATACCAAGGAAGTTGAGGTAAAACAGAACGGCCAGTGGGTGAAAAAAGATGTACAGTTCTTCGGATGGGAGAAACTTGATTCAGTGGAGAAGGTTAAAGAGGTGTTTGGACTATAAGAAATCTTGTTTGACAACATACAGATGGGAGTGGCTTGAGGGTCACTCCTTTTTTATTGTTGCTCCCGTATAGATATGACTATATTTTTTATAACTTTGAGGAGATAAATTACTAGACATGTTTGAGATTATAAACTTTCATATAATGGATGTTGTGGACATCCTGCTTGTTGGTCTGCTGGTGTATTATGTATATAAGCTTATAAGGGGCACCGCAGCTATCAGCATTTTCTTGGGAATCATCACCCTGTACATTATTTGGGCGGTTGTTAAGGCGCTTAACATGAGCCTCCTTTCAGAGATTATGGGACAGGTGCTTGGAGTGGGAGTGATAGCCATCATAGTGCTGTTCCAGCAGGAGATAAGGAAGTTCCTTTTGAGTCTGGGCAACAATTATATCCTCAATAATGAAAAGCTGAAGATATTCAGCAAGCTGTTGGGCAACAAGGGAATATCAATGCAGCTTGAGGCATTGGATGAGATTACGCATGCGTGCAGGAAGATGAGTGAAACCAATACCGGTGCACTTATAGTGCTTGCCCGCACATCTTCAATGGAGTTTGTCATTGAGACTGGAGATGTGATTGACGCAAAATCAACAGAAGGCTTATTGAGAACCTCTTCTTCAAGAATTCCCCTCTTCATGACGGCGCTATGGTGATTGCCAATGACAGGATAGTGGCTGCAAGATGCACCTTGCCAATTACAGAGAACCCCAATATTCCGGCAAATTACGGCATGAGGCACAGGGCGGCAGTGGGCCTTACAGAAGAGACTGATGCCTGTGTAATTGTAGTGTCGGAAGAGACTGGAAACATCTCCTTTGTAAAGGATGGCAAGATTAAGACCATGGGTTCAATTACAGAGCTCCGCCTTGCAATTGAAAGCTCCTATAAGAACTAGGCACCCTTTCTTGATTCCCTGTCGGGAAGAGGACATGATTTTTCTTTCAGAGGTTTCTTTATTACAAACTTCTCCTCCTTGCCGTGGTAGAGCCTTTTGAGGTTGCTGATGTGGCACAGCCATATTGTGCATCCGGCAACAATGCTGAAGATCTTTATCACCAGGGTCTCCTGCGGATCAAGCCAAAGGGCAAAAAGTGTATTTACCAGAAACGGGAAGCAGGTTACTGCTGTAATCACGCTTACAGAAACGTATCTGGTAATGAAAAGCATAATGCAGAAGATTGAGGTGCAGATAAGCACGGCAAATGGATGGATGGCCAGCAGCACTCCGCACATTGTGGCAACACCTTTGCCCCCCTTGAAATTGTGGAATACGGGGAACACATGTCCCATAATTGCAGAGAATCCAAATACAATCTGGGTCCCGACAAATCCATTTGTTTCCCTTGGGAATGGAAGGAAGAATACCAGGGATGTGGCCGCAACTCCCTTGAGGATGTCAAAAGCCAGTACAAGAAGGCCTATTTTCCAGCCCAGCACCCTCTGTGTGTTGTTTGCCCCCGGGTTCTTGCTGCCATACTCCCTTACGTCAATACCATAGAAATACTTGCCCAGCAGGATTGAGCTGGAGACCGACCCCATAAGGTAGGCCAGTACTATAAAGAGCACATACAGTGTTATTCCTAAAGGTAAGGTCATAAAGTAAATTTAGAGTTGCAAATATATAATATTATCTTTGCAAAGGAAAATTATATGGCAGATGGAGAACTGTGTAAAAATAGAGCAGAAACTGGGTTTTGAGAAGATAAAGGAGCAGCTGATCCTACGCTGTTCCACAAACTATGCGAAGGAGAGGGTGAGGGGAGAAAAGGTCTCCCATAATGCCAGGACCATTGGCAAAAGGCTTTCCCTTACTGATGAGATGCGCCTTATCTGCATGTTTGAGAGCAGTTTCCCGCAGAGCGGCTTTATAGACAGTATAGAGTTCCTTAAGCCGTTGGAGGTGGAGTACTCGTCAATCACGCTTGAGAACATGAACCGCCTGTACACCTTTGTGGAGAACCTCAAGGGGGTGCTCAATTTTTTCCGCACATGCAAGGAGGGGGCATACCTCAATCTTAAGGCAATGGCGGAGCCTATAGCCTTCTTCCCGGAGATATCCCGCAGGATTGAGGCAATAGTGGACAGGTTTGGAGAGGTGAGGGACAATGCCAGCATGGAACTCTACAATATCAGGAAGTCGTTGAGGGAGAAAGAGGGGTCAATCTCCAGAAAGATACAGGCAATTCTGCGCAAGGCGCAGGAAGAGGGGCTTGCAGATGAGGAGGCCAGTGTCTCTGTAAGGGACGGAAGGCTGCTTATACCTGTAAGTGCCGCCAACAAGCGCAAGCTGCCTGGATTCGTATATGACGAGTCTGCAACAGGAAAAACCGTATTCATAGAGCCTATGGAGGTTGTGGAGCTGAACAACCAGGTAAGGGAGCTCATGTTTGCACAGCAGAGGGAGATTCTCCGCATATTGAGGGAGTTCTCCGACTTTCTCCGGCCGTACCTTCCCGAACTGCTTGATGGCGCAAAATTCATAGGCGAGATAGACTTCATAAGGGCCAAGGCTCTGTTAGCACTGCAGATGGAGGCCGGCAAACCGATAATTTCAGAAGACGAAACACTGAAGATAGTAAAGGGCAGGCACCCCATCCTAGAGGCAACCCTCAAGAAGGAGAAGAAGCAGATAGTGCCCCTTACACTTACCCTTACTCCCGACAAGCATATCCTCATAATCTCCGGTCCGAATGCAGGAGGAAAATCTGTGTGCCTGAAGACTGTTGGAATGCTCCAGTACATGTTCCAGTGGGGACTTCTGGTGCCTGCAAGTGAGGTGAGCGAGTTCAGGATATTTGACGATATCTTCATTGATATAGGAGACGAGCAGTCTATAGAGAATGACTTGAGTACCTACAGCTCACACCTTACAAACATGAAGGAGGTGCTGCAGAAGGCAACCGACAGTTCCCTTGTCCTTATAGATGAGTTCGGTACAGGAACAGAGCCTACAGCCGGCGGTGCCATAGCATTGGCAATCCTGGAGAATATAGAGCTGAAAGGGGTATTTGGTGTAATCACCACCCACTATACTAATTTGAAGTTCTATGCAGAAAAGGTGAATGGAGCCATAAACGGTGCAATGCTCTTTGATGTGGCAAACATCCAGCCTCTATATAAATTGGAGGTTGGCCTGCCAGGCAATTCATTTGCATTTGAACTTGCAAGGAAGATAGGCTTGCCGGACCATATTATCCGAGTTGCGGAGGAGAATGCCGGAACAGGCTATGTGGATATGGAGAAGCAGTTGAGGAAGATTTCCCGCAACCGCAGGGCCCTTGACGAGAAGCTTGCACGAATCAAGAACACAGACAAGACCCTTGAAAACATCACAGACCGC
>CALCHD010000072.1 GCA_937901105.1 uncultured Bacteroidales bacterium
ATCCTTCAGCTCGAAGCCATACAGAAGCTGGTCGGCCACAAGGACCGAATCCCTCTCCTGAAGCTGCTGGAGAAACGCTCCTTTCACAGGTATCAGCCTGCCTTTGGGAAGAGCCTCCGACGTATCCGCCTCATGCACGGCAAGCGTGTCCGTCTCCTGAGCGGACAGAGGCAGCATGCACAAAAGCATCATTATGTATATCAATGCATTACGCATAAATACTATCTGTTTTTAAACAAGGTCATCAGTCCCTTGACATAATCCTCATCGAGGGCTATGCTGACCTTATCCACATTATATTTCATGAAAAGGCGTGTCGAGGTCTGCTCCACATTGCGGAACCACTCCTCATACGCCAGCCTCATCTTCCTGTCTGAAGTGTTCACCCATGCAGCCTTTCCCGTCTCGGAATCCTTGATATGGATGAGTCCCACATTCGGAATATTCCTCTCGCGAGGGTCATACACCTCGATCACAGACAGGTCATGCCTGTTCACCGCCACCTTGAGGGCCTCCTCGTAACGCGGACTTCCGTCCTTGTTCACATCAAGCATGTCGGAAAGAAGGAATGCGGTACATTTCTTCTTTATCGCGTTTGTCAGATAACGGAGTGCCTCCGAAATATCGGTACCGTCCGTAGTAGGCTCAAACTCAATGATTTCCTTGATGATGTGCAGCAAGTGACTGCGTCCCTTCTTAGGCGGGATGAACTTCTCGACCTTCTCGCTGAAAAAGAGAGCTCCGACCTTGTCGTTGTTGATGATCGCCGAAAACGAAAGCACAGCGGCTATCTCGGCAAGCATGTCCTTCCTGCTCGTGCCGACGGTTCCGAAAAGCCTTGAGCGGCTGACATCCACAAGAAGCACGACGGTCAGTTCCCTCTCCTCTTCAAAGACCTTCACATACGGCGAACGCATGCGCGCAGTGACATTCCAGTCCATGTTACGCACATCGTCACCATACTGATACTCACGCACTTCACTGAAGGCCATACCACGTCCCTTGAAGGCAGAATGGTATTCTCCTGCAAAGATCTGGTGCGAGAGCGCCCTGGTCTTTATCTCTATCTTCCTGACCTTTTTCAGAAGGTCGTTTGCACTCATGCTATCCATTATGGAACTTCTACTGCGTTGATGATTTCAGAAATGATCTGGTCTGTGGTCATGTTCTCTGCCTCGGCCTCGTATGTAAGTCCGATACGGTGACGGAGGACCTCATAACATACTGCACGCACATCCTCAGGAATCACATAGCCCCTTCTCTTGATGAATGCATATGCCTTTGCAGCCATTGCCAATGAGATGCTGGCACGTGGCGAAGCGCCATACTGGATAAGGTCCTTCAGCTTGCCAAGGCCATACTCCTGGGGAGTTCTGGTTGCATAAACGATATCAACAATGTATTTCTCAATCTTCTCATCCATGTACACATCCTTCACAACCTCCCTTGCCCTTACAATATCCTCCGGCTTAAGCTGTGCCGACGCTTTAGGGAACTCCTTGGAGTTGTGCATTCTGATGATAAGCCTCTCCTCCTCCTTTTTAGGATAGTCAACCACAACCTTAAGCATAAAACGGTCTACCTGCGCCTCTGGAAGCGGATATGTACCCTCCTGCTCAACCGGGTTCTGTGTAGCCATTACAAGGAACGGCTTTGGAAGCTTGTATGTATTGTCACCAATAGTAACCTGTCTCTCCTGCATTGCCTCCAAAAGGGCTGACTGCACTTTTGCAGGGGAACGGTTAATCTCATCAGCAAGGACAAAGTTTGCAAAGATAGGTCCCTGTTTAACCTGGAACTGCTCGCTCTTCTGGCTGTAGATCATTGTACCAATCACATCCGCAGGCAAAAGGTCCGGAGTAAACTGTATTCTGCTGAACTGTGCATCAACTATTGTTGCAAGAGTATTGATGGCAAGGGTTTTTGCCAGACCAGGCATACCCTCAAGGAGTATATGTCCGTCTGCAAGGAGACCTATAAGGAGATTCTCTACCAAATGCTTCTGTCCTACAATCACCTTGTTCATTTCCATGGTGATGATATCAACAAAGGCGCTCTCCCTCTGGATTCTCTCATTCAATTCCTTAATGTTAACCGATTCCATATATCTGTTTTATTTTTTAAATTTTATTCCAATCGCTAAATTTGCAAAATTACTACTTTTTTATGAGATATTTCATCTGTTTATCATACAATGGCGCCCATTTTAGCGGATGGCAGATACAGGATAATGCCAACAGCGTTCAAGGCGAACTTCAAAGGGCCCTCTCTGTACTCCTAAAAGCCCCAATATCAGTGGTTGGCGCAGGCAGGACAGATACCGGCGTAAACGCCAGAAACTACATAGCCCACTTCAATTTTGAAGGTGAACTCCCTGCAAGGCAGCACTTCATCTACAAAATGAATGCCATTCTTCCCAAAGCCATTGCGGTTCATAATGTTTATCCGGTAAGCGAGGATATGCACGCCCGCTTCAGCGCTAAAAGCAGAACCTACAAATACTATATACATACAGAAAAAGACCCGTTTTGTTCAGAGTTCTCATACTTCACCCGCCTGAAGCCGGATATAGAGAAAATGAACCGGGCCGCCCAATATTTCCTTGGAGAACAGGACTTCACCAGCCTTGAAAAGCTTGGCGCAGACAACAAGACATCTATCTGCAACGTAATGGAAGCCTGCTGGGAGCCTCTTGATGGCAAAGACATAGCCACCGCCTCCCACTTCGTATTTACCGTAAAGGCAAACCGCTTCCTGCGCAACATGGTACGCGCCATGGTAGGCTCCCTCCTTGAGGTAGGCCTTGGCAAAAAGGAACCCGAATGGATCCCCCAGATGCTTGCCCAGAAAAACCGCTGCGCCGCCGGCGGATCAGTTCCCGGAAATGCCCTTTTCCTTGTAGAAGTGGAGTATTGATTCAAGGGACCGCATGCGGTCCTTTTTTTGTGTCTGGGCTAGGCCTCTCCGAGATGCTCCGAGATGCTCCGAGATGCTCTGGGATGCTCTGGGACGCTCCGGGCCGGTCCCATCCGGCCACTCTGCGCACAGAACACCCCTTCCGTGCACAAACTTTCATCCCCATATCAACTTTGTGCACCATACGACACTTTCGTGCACAAACTTCACTCCCCATATCAACTTTGTGCACCGAACGACACTTCCGTGCACAAACTTCCCCGCCGGCAGTCCGGTCGCCTGAATCCCTCTGTCGGGAATAAAAGCCAGAGTGCATTCCTGCAGTTCCTGCAATTCGTCTGCCACACCTACACCGCACAGAGTGCCTTAAAACAGGGGTACGCGTGGACAACTCAACAAAATTGTTGAATCTGCTACACTTACCACCTCTAGAAGCACCTGTAACAAGGGGTAACGTGGCAGACGAATTGCAGGAACTTCCGCCGTACCAAATTAAGCAGAAAAACAGGCAAGAACCGGATCAAAATCTCTTTTTTACAAATACCCAACCGTACAAGAACAGGCAAGGTCTGAAAAATATCCTGAGGGGCGTAGGCAATCATTTCAGATGAGACATAAATTTCCGTGCGTTTGAGAAAATGGCTCTTCGTAGACAAACTGGGCCATTTTCGAGTTAGGAAATTATGTCTCAGATGGAATAGATTGCTAGCCATACCGAAGGCTATTTTTCAGACCTTGCCTGTGCATGGGATATTGGGTATATAAAAAGGGCACCCCTTCCGCCCCTCTGTCGGGAATAAAAAAAGATGCCTCAATGGGCATCTTTCAATTACTCCGGCGAAGTAGCAAGTATCACCTTGTACTTATTCCTCTTTCCTATGTTCATCATGTTCACCACCTGCTCAACAGGGACGCTTTTGTCGGCGTAGATTGAGAAAGTAGGGTCATCACTGTTCATCAGCAGCTCCTGGAGCCTTGGTTCCACCTCATCAACCCTCACAGGGGTCTTGTTTCCGTTTATGTGATAAGAAAAAGTATTCTTTTTCTGGTAATGCTTGATTGAAACGCTCACCTGCTGCTTTGCAGAAATCTGGTTGGTGCTCTTTGGCAGCAGCAGCT
>CALCHD010000073.1 GCA_937901105.1 uncultured Bacteroidales bacterium
AGTTACAATTGTCTTTACAATGTAGGTGTTCTCGTTAAGCTTGCCAAGCTCGCTCCAGCGCTGTAGCAAGTAGTAAGTTAGAAGGGAAGCAGTCTGGTTACCGTTCAATAGGGTAATCTTGCCCTCGTTGTCTCTGATAGCAATACCTACGCGGTCTGCATCAGGGTCGGTAGCCATTACAAGGTCTGCACCAATAGCCTCTGCCTGTGCTACTGCCATCTCAAGTGCCGAGTTCTCCTCTGGGTTTGGTGAGTGTACTGTAGGGAAGTCACCGTTGCTCTCTACCTGTGCCTCTACAAGTGAAAGATTGGTAAAGCCCATCTTCTTGAAGATTTTAGGTACAAGGGTGATACCTGTTCCGTGAAGCGGAGTGTACACCATCTTAAGGTCTGCATGTTTTGCAACTGCCTCGGGAGATAGAAGAAGTGTTGAAACATCGTTCAAGTATGCCTCATCAACATCTGCTCCTACCATCTGGATATTCTCCTCACCGCCTGTGAATTTAACCTGTGCAGGAGAAGTGATTTTTCTTACCTCGTCAATGATATTTGTATCGTGAGGGGCAGTAACCTGTGCACCGTCCTCCCAATATGCTTTGTATCCGTTGTACTCTTTAGGGTTGTGTGAAGCTGTAACCATTACACCGCTCTGGCATTTCAAGTGGCGGATAGAGTAGCTCAACTCCGGTACAGGACGCAATGAATCAAAAAGGTAAACTTTAATTCCGTTTGCTGCAAAAACATTTGCAGTGATCTGTGCAAAATAAGCACTGTTGTTACGGCTGTCGTAAGATACTGCAACTGAAATCTGAGGAAGGTCCTTGTAGCACTGTTTCAAGTAGTTTGCAACTCCCTGAGTAGCCATTCCTACAGTATATTTGTTCATTCTATTTGTACCTACGCCCATGATTCCGCGCAAACCGCCGGTACCAAATTCAAGCATTCTGTAAAAGCTCTCCTCCAATTCTTTTGGATTATTGTCCATAAGGTCCTGAACCTCTTTGCGGGTCTGCTCGTCATAATCACTGCCCAACCACTGCTGGGCAACTGCCAAATAGTTATTTTCCATAAAATTACACGTTAGTTTTAATGAGTGCGAATTTAGCAAAATTTACCTACCTTTGCAACCCTTTGAAAAGATTGCAGATGAATATTAAAAGCTACATACCGTTTTACAGGCGAAATCTCTCCCTGGCATTCCCGGTAATGATTACACAGGCAGGCCAGATGGTGGTGCAGTTTGCAGACAACATTATGGTTGGACAGCTGGGAACCAGCCAGTTTGCGGGTGTAGGCTTTGCCAACGCCCTCTTTTCAATGGGGCTTGTTTTCTGCACATGCTTCACTCAAGGCCTTATCCCTTTTATAGGTCAGAGCTATGGCCGTGGAGAGCACAGGAAAGTATCTGAATATTTCTCCAACGGCATCCTGCTCAACAGT
>CALCHD010000074.1 GCA_937901105.1 uncultured Bacteroidales bacterium
AGCTGGGTGGAGTGTACAGATGTGGATGCATGGTCGTACCTCCTTTCAGTGAGCAAGAAAGTTAATGACAGGCACTCATTCCTGTTTACTGCAATGGGATCGCCTGAGAAACATAGCCAGAGGTCTGCACGCCTTACAGAGCAGGAGGTGAAGCAGTACGGAAGGGGATACAGCAAGAACTGGGGATATATTACTCATCCCGACGGTTCTAAAGAGGCCCGCAGCATAAGCAGGAACAATTACCATAAGCCGTATTTCACCCTTAACCACTATTACCACGCAAAAGTGGGCAAAAACCAGCGTAATTTCTCATTGAACAATGCGGTTTATACAGCATTGGCGTATGGCGGTGGCTACTGGACAGAGACAAAAGGGAGGAATATTGCTTCTCACCAGAAAGACGGTCATGTGGATTGGGATGGAGTAGTGGCAGAGAACAGGGCTGCATACATGAACGGAACAACAGAGAAGGAGAGGTCTGCACAGAATGCCTTGAGCGACTATATAGCAGGACATACCCAGGTGGGTTTGAAAAGTGCTTTTGACCTTGAGCTTTCAGATAAACTTACCCTTGGAGGCGGCCTTCACTATCAGGGCTATTTTACCTGGGAGAAGGAGCAGATCAAGGATCTTTTGGGAGGCGAGTACTGGTATGAGGATTATGCAAGCAACTCGTTGGCAGGACAGGCCGGAAGAAACTCAATCAAGAAGGTTGGAGATTATATAAGGACACGTAACGGAAAAGATACCCATTTTGGTACACTATATGGCTCTTTGGCATACAAGAGTGCAAAATGGAATGTGGAGCTGGGTGCATCGCTCAACGGTTCTGCAACCCAGAGATGGGACAGCTACAACTATACAGAGGATATCTTCAGCGACTGGGCTAAAGGAATAGGTGGAGCGGTTAAGGCAGGTGCGCTGTACAGGGCAAGTGCCGGCAATGCAAATGCTTCGGCTGCAACCAGCCTTTACTTGAACGGAGCATATTACAGCAGGGTCCCATACTCCAGCGTATTCTTTGCAAGCGGCAACAACCAGATTTCTGCAGATGTGAAGAATGAGCAGAACTATTTGGGTGAGTTTGGAATCCGTACAATAGGTACAAGAGGAGGTATTGAGGCAACAGTATATGCCAGCTATTGGAAGAACAAGTCCATTATGAGCAATCCTTATAAATATCAGGAGGAAGATGCATACAAATTCATGATCAGAGGCCTGGATGCTTTCCATTATGGCATAGAGGTAGATGCTTACTATAACTTTGCAAACTGGCTTAAGGCAGAGGCTTATGCATCCATTGGCAGTTGGGAGTGGAAGAATGATGTTAGCGCAATCATATACGACAACTATTCAGGACAGCCCGTTCAGGAGATTCACGTTTACAGCGACGGCCTTCCTGTAGGAGATGCTCCACAGACACAGGTTGGAGCTTCGGTTTCAGTAAAACCTTGTACAGGCCTTACAATGCAGCTTGGCTGGAGCTATAGCGCACGCTATTGGGCAGATTTTGAGCCTAACACCAGAACTGATGCCAATGACCGTACAGATCCTTACAGGTTGCCGGATTACAGCCTTGTAAACTTGGGCATAAATTATCAGAAGAACTTTAAGGCCGGTGACAAGACATTGGGTACAGTGCTGTTCTTCAACTTGAACAACCTGTTTGACGAGTGGTACATTGAGAGGGGCAAAGACGGCAAGGATCACACCCTTGGTACCTTTACAGGCTACTGGGGCCAGGGTAGGAACTGCGCCTTTGGAGTGAAATTCAATCTATAGGAATCAGATATGTTGGGCAATGGCTATTGCAGCTATTGCCTCAACTATTACCGGACAGCGTAGGGCAATGCAGGTATCATGCCTTCCCTTTACAGAGAACTCCTCTACCTCTCCGGTTCTGAAATTGAAAGTATTCTGAATTTTGGAAATGCTTGAAACAGGCTTTACGGCAATCCTGAATACAACGGGGTTGCCGTTGCTTATTCCACCGTTTATGCCTCCGGCACCATTTGTGGCTGTATGCCCCTGGGCATCAGTGAAGCAGTCATTGTGCTCACTTCCTTTCATTGCCGCAGCAGCAAAACCGTCTCCAAACTCAATGCCCCTTACTCCGGGTATTGAGAATGCAAGATGTGCAATTTCAGACTCAAGGGAATTGAAGAACGGTTCTCCCAATCCTGCGGGGACACCGGTGCAGATGCACTCTACAACGCCGCCCACAGAATCTCCCTCTGCCATGGCGGCATCCAGAGCCTTTTCCCACTGTGCGGGATCTGAAAGGCCTGCAACCTGCGTAATGGCGGCCTTGAATTCCATATTGCCGGCCATTTTCTTGGCAACTGTGCCGGCAGCAACCAATGTGAGGGTAAGCCTTCCGGAGAAATGTCCTCCACCCCTTATATCATTGAAGCCGTTGTGCTTTACAGAGGCTGTGAAATCAGCATGTCCCGGGCGGGGTGTATCCCTGAACTGGGAATAGTCCTTTGAGACAGTATTTTCGTTTCTGAACACTACGGCAAGAGGGGCCCCTGTGGTATGTCCGTCCACAACACCGCTCACAATGTGCGGCATATCGCTCTCCTTGCGAGGAGTGGTCCCTTTGAAGCCGCTTTTGCGTCTGTCAAGGTCTGCAATGAAATCCTCTGTACACAAAGGGATACCGGCAGGAACACCGTCCATTACAACGCCAATAAGCTCACCGTGTGACTCTCCAAACATTGAGATCCTGAATCTCTCTCCGTAGCTGTTCATCTTGTTTATCTTTTTAGCCTTCCTGTAAAAGAAGGGAATGATTTGTCAATACACTTGATTTCGTCTACAAGTATAGGGTACTCTTCAACCAGCGAGGCAATATAAAGGGCCATAGCTATCCTGTGGTCATTGTGGCTGCAGCCCAATACCGGAGCGTCCCCTTTTCTCCCCCTCTTTCCGCAAAGATACATCTTATCTCCCTCAATGCGTATATTGTAGCCAAGTTTTGCAAGCTCCCTGTAGATTGTCTCTGCCCTGTTGCTCTCCTTTTGTGCCAGCCTCTCCACACCCTCAAGTACAACCTCTCCATGGGTGTTGCATGCCAGCACAACAGCCATAGGGAAGAGATCAGGGCAGTGGGTAAGGTTAAACTCCCCTTTAGCCGCTTTGCCCTGTGCCGGTGATACCGTTATGTCATACAGCTCTCCCGCAGCGGTCTTCTCCACTCCATAGCCCAGCTGCTCAAGCAGTGTGAGGATATGCTCATCAGCCTGTGCGCTTCCAAGCGGCATATTCTTCAGCACAACGCCTCCGGTAAGGGCACCTGCAACGGCGAAGTTGGCAGCAGAGCTCCAGCAGGAGTCCAGATACATTCTGGCAGGGGTATATTTTTGTCTTCCCGACAGCTTATAAATTATTTTCTCCGGCAAATGGCTCTCTATGGCAACTTCAACACCAAAGGCCTTCATCACCTTTATGGTGAGATCTATGTATGGAAGACTGGAAGGGCTGGTGACTGTAAGGGTAGAGTCCTCCTGCATGAGCGGAAGGGTCATGAGGAATCCCGATACAATCTGCGAACTCTCCTTGCCTGAAAATTCAATCTCCCTGTTCCTGATTCCGCCGCTTATGCTGAATGGAAGGTGTCCGTTGCCGGTGCGGCAGGTTGCGCCGGCAGCCTCAACTGCATTGGCAGATTCCTGCAGGTTACGCCCCATGATGCTTCCGTGGCCGGTAACGGCAATTCCATTGCCTCCGGCAGAGAGCATTGCTGCCAATGGGATAATAAGGCGGGTAAGGAGCCCGCTTTCCCCAACGGAAATTTCCGATATTTTGTTGAATGAGGCTATACCTCCGCTTTTTATTGTAAGGGTGGAGCCTTCTGCCATTACTTCTGCCCCCAGGACCTTTATCACCTCAATTGCTCCAAGGGTGTCGTTACACGGCTCAAAGTTCTCCAGTATGGTTGTCCCTTCTGCGAGGGCTGCTGCAAGAATTGCCCTTTGGGCCACGCTTTTTGAGCATGGAATCTCTACTTGTGGGAACTTTTCTGCAAATATGGTTTCATTTGGTTTTGGAGTTGCGAACTTGTAGTTTGCCGGGTCAAGAAGCTTCTCCATCTCCTCTTTAGTGTATTGTCCTGGAGCGGTACAGCTTTCAGCATCCAATGCAACATGCGAGAATGGTGCTCCCAGCTCAAGGCAGAGGCGTCTGGTGAACTTTCCTGCTTCTCCCATGCAGAATGCTACAAGGGATGCCTGCTCTTCTCCAAAGCTGTTGCTCAAGGAGCCTGACTCCTCGCCCCGCTGCATGTAGTTGTCGGGAACAAGGTCTTTGTCAGACTTGCGGTAATTGTACAGCTGCATTACCCTGTTGGCATCTGAAACTGTGTGGGCTGTGGTTACAATTTTTACTATGTCTGCCCCTTTGCGGCGGCAGATGTCATAGATGGTCTGCAGTTCCTCAAGGGATTGGGTACCCTCAAAGTTGTGGTAGGAGATTATAAGAGAGCATCCGTTTACCCTGGCGAATGACTTTATCATCTCAAGGTAGTCTACGGGGGCCTCAATCTCAATATCCACATATTTTGCCCCTTTCTTTATGGCTGCAGTGATCTGTGTGTAGGCCTTCTCAAGGGAACTGCCGGCTATCCTGTGGGTGTAGAGAAGGTTAGGGTGAGAACTCACCAGTTCCTCTGTCTGGGCCGTTGTAAAGTTGCACAAATCACCCCGTATTTCTGCCATACCACAGCCCGATACAATCTTCTTGCATCTGGCAAAATCCTTTTCCTGAATACTAACGCAAATCATCTGCTATGTTGTTGATGGTGGTAATTGGAACCAATATGTCCTCCACATCTTCCACCCCTTTTGGCAGGATGAAGTGGATGCTGTTTCCGTGTACTTTCTTGTCTTTCTTTATTGCCTGTGCCAGTTCGCCTGTTTTAAGGTGAGCAGTGGCCGGACACTCGTCCAGTGATGCGGGAAGGCCGCATCTGCGCAGGTCCTGTGCAAGCTTTTGTGGAAAGCCCTCCTGTGCTGCACCCATTGCCTGTGCAATTTGGGCGGCAATCACCATTCCAATGCTTACTGCATATCCGTGTGATATCTTTCCTTGTGTAAGCTTTTCAATTGAGTGGGCAAAGGTGTGGCCCAAGTTGAGCAGCCTCCGTTCCCCTTTCTCAAACTCATCCCTTTCCACAACTCCGCTTTTATATTGGGCGCATTTGCCTATTATCTGCGTGAGGAGCTCTATGTTATGCACCACTGCAATCTCTCCGTATGTTTTGCCTTTATCCTCTCTGCAGCCGTATTTCTGCGCAACTTGCGAGAAGTATTCTGCGGCAGTGGCATACATCTCCTTGTCAAAGAGGATGAATGTTTTCAGCACCTCTGCAATGCCGGCCTTGAACTCATCCTCCGGAAGTGTCTTCAGCAGCAGAGGGCATATGAAAATCCACTCCGGCTGGCTGATTGTTCCCAGGATATTCTTGTATGAGTGGAGGTTTACTCCGTTCTTTCCCCCAATGGATGCATCAACCTGTGCAAGGAGGGTGGTTGGAACAAATGCAAATTTTACTCCCCTTTTATATATGGATGCGGTAAAACCGGTAATGTCTGTTGTAATGCCTCCTCCAACGCATATTATCATGGCATCCCTGTCGGCTCCGGCCTCCAAAAGGGATGTGGCAAGATAAGAAACGTTCTCAAGAAGCTTATTCTGTTCTCCCCCCTCAAAGAAAATTGTATGGTATTGATTGAAATGTACTGCAAGATGCTGCAAATTCTTGTCAATTATTACATATACATTGCCGGTTGCCGGCTGCAGATCCTGTAATCCATTAAGATTCCCATTTATATGGATTGTGCTTTTCATTTGCTCCCTGGTTGATGAACTAACAAATTTATAAATTATAATCTGTATTAAAAAAACTTAAATTCTTTGGATGTTGAGGTAAAATACATAAATTTATTGTCGGGATTAAAATTTTGAGATATGGAAATCAACAGATTGGTCTTGCCGGGAATGGAGGTGGATGCATGTCCAATAATCATTGCAGGTCCTTGCAGCGCTGAGAGCCGTGCGCAAGTGTTGGAAACTGCAGTGCAGTTGGCGGAGAAAGGTGTGAGGATTTTTAGGGCAGGCATATGGAAGCCACGCACAAAACCGGGCGGTTTTGAAGGTGTTGGAACAGTAGGACTCTCCTGGCTTAAAGAGGTGAAACAGACAACCGGCATGCTTGTTGCTACGGAGGTGGCTACTGCAATGCATGTATATGAGGCACTTCAGGCCGGAATGGATATACTTTGGATTGGTGCACGCACAGCAGCCAACCCGTTTGCAATGCAGGAGCTGGCAGATGCCCTTAGAGGTACAGATATCCCGGTATTGGTAAAGAATCCTGTAAATCCCGATCTTGAACTCTGGATTGGAGCCCTTGAACGCCTTGTAAATGCAGGGGTGAACAATGTGGGTGTAATTTTGCGCGGATTCAGCACATACGACCAGAAGATTTACCGCAACCTTCCGTTGTGGCATATCCCTATTGAGCTCCGCCGCCGCTACCCCAATATCACAATGTTCTGCGACCCTAGCCACATTGGCGGCAAGAGGGAGCTTATTGCCCCAATCTCCCAGCAGGCAATGGACCTGAAGTTTGACGGACTTATGATTGAGACCCATTGTAATCCCGACGAGGCATTGAGTGATGCCATGCAGCAGATTACCCCGAAGGTTCTGGATTCAACCCTTAAGATGCTTGTGTTGAGGGATAACGCACAGACTACAGAAAACATCTCTATATTGCGCAAGCAGATTGATGAGATAGATCAGCAGCTGCTTACTATTCTTGCTGAGAGGAACAGAATATCAAAAGAGATTGGAATGTACAAAAAGGAGAGCAATATGCCGGTGCTGCAGCCGGGGCGTTATAATGAGATTCTTGAAAAACGAGTCCAGATGGGAGAGGCCATGAACCTGGATAAAGAGTTTGTGTTTGCTATAATGAAGGCAATCCACGAGGAATCAGTGAAAATACAGTTGGAGCTGTAATAATAAAAAAGATGTCCATGCAAATGGACATCTTTTCTTTTATGTTGGTGTTAAAATTAGTCGTTAAGAGAGAATCTCTTGAATGCAACAACTTTAACATCTTTGTCAACTGAAGCCAAGAAATCTTTAACAGACTGCTTGCCGTCACCCATCTGGTAAGCCTGCTCAAGAAGAGTGTTCTCTTTGAAGAACTTGCCAAGTCTACCTTTAGCGATGTTCTGGATTTTAGCCTCCTCAGCGCCAAGGCCAGCAGTTTTCTCTGCAGAAACTGTAGCTTTGATCTCGCGTGCTTTAGCTGCATCCTCCTCAGAGATCCAACCTTTAGCCATGTTTGACTCAATGTGGTCCTCGCTGTCTACGTGAGCTGGGTTGATGCCTGCTTTCTTAAGAGCAGCCTCAACTGCTTTAAGAACGATCTCCTCTTTAGTTTTCTCAACTGCTACTGTAAGCTCGTTGTTGATAACCTCTTGAGGAACAGACTCAGCGTCTAGAGCAACTGGGTTCATTGAAGCAACCTGCATAGCAAGACCTTTACCTACCTCTGCAGGAACCTCTTTGTTGAAACCAACGATAGCTGCAAGCTTGCCGTTGATAACGTGCATGTAAGAAGCGATGAAAGGAGCCTCAATGCTAGCGTAGAAAGGAATAGCGTGTTTCTCACCGCTCTTACCTGTCTGCTGAGTGATAGCGTCCTCTACAGTCTGGCCGTTGTATGAACAAGCCATCAAGCCTGCAAGGTCAGCTGGGAAGTTAGCAAGAGCAGCGTTAGCGATGCCGTTAGCCAACTCCTGGAACTCAGCGTTCTTAGCAACGAAGTCAGTCTCGCAACCAAGTGCTGTAATGATAGCTTTGGTATTGTCAGCGTTTACAAGAGCTACAACTTTACCCTCTGTAGTCTCTCTGTCTGAACGTTTTGCTGCAACTAGCTTACCTTTCTCGCGGATGATCTCCTGAGCTCTGTTGAAATCGCCTTCTGCCTCAACTAGAGCTTTTTTACAGTCCATCATACCTGCGCCGGTCATCTGGCGTAGTTTTGCAACATCTGAAGCTTTAATTTCCATAATAAAATTCGGATTTAAAAATAATTACTCAGCTTTCTCCTCTGCAGAAGCAGTGTTCTTGCGAGAACGTAGTTTTTTTACCGGTGCATCGCCCTCTTTCTCTGCAGATGCCTCTTTCTCTTTCTCCTTCTCAATCTTTCTCTCAGCAAGACCCTCAGCAACAGCGCCGCAAAGTGCATCCATTACTAGGCCAATTGATTTGGCAGCATCGTCATTTGCAGGAATTACATAATCAATAGGGGTAGGATCGCAACAAGTATCAACCATAGCGATAACCGGAATGTTAAGGCGGTTAGCCTCTTTAACTGCGTTCATCTCTTTCTGAACGTCAACTACAAATAGAGCTGAAGGCAAACGGTTAAGGTCTGCGATAGAACCAAGGTTCTTCTCCAATTTAGCTCTCTGACGGGTAATCTGAAGTTTCTCTCTTTTAGCAAGAGTGTCAAATGTACCATCTGTAATCATTTTATCAATGGTGTTCATCTTCTTAACAGCCTTACGGATAGTAGGGAAGTTAGTAAGCATTCCACCTGGCCATCTCTCTGTAACATATGGCATGTTAACAGCAGAAGCCTTCTCGGCAACGATCTCTTTTGCCTGTTTTTTAGTAGCAACAAAAAGAATCTTTCTGCCTGCGCGTGCAAGCTGTTTCATCATGTTTGCTGCCTCATCTATTTTGACAACGGTCTTGTGCAGGTCAATGATGTGAATACCATTCTTCTCCATAAAAATGTATGGAGCCATTTTAGGATTCCATTTTCTTTTCAAGTGACCAAAATGCGAACCTGCATCAAGTAAGTCTTGGAAATTTGTTCTAGGCATTTTTTTGTTTTTTTTCTTTTTTTATAAATCTCTTTATGTCAATTTGAGGTAGCGGACCTGCCGATCCTCAAATTTTCCGCAGCCGAACAATTTTTTGGGTAGCTCCCAAACGGGATTGGCTCCCAAAAGGGAAGTCCCAATAATTTGAATTCGGACTGTGCAAATTGTAATAGCAATACTAACGTTTGCTGAACTGGAAACGACGGCGAGCACCTGGCTGTCCTGGTTTCTTTCTCTCAACCTCTCTAGAGTCGCGAGTTAGGAATCCTGCAGCTTTAAGAGCTGGTCTGTACTCAGCATTGATAGCGCAAAGTGCGCGAGCAATACCAAGACGTAGAGCCTCTGCCTGACCTTTGATTCCACCACCGTCTAGGTTAACTTTGATATCAAAGTCAGCCAAAGTGTTGGTAACCTCAAGAGGCTGTTTAACGATGAACTGTAGAGTCTCCTCTACGAAGTATGCGTTAAGCTCTTTGCCGTTGATAGTAATATTACCTTTTCCTGTGTTCACATAAACGCGAGCAACTGCTGTTTTACGTCTTCCAAGGGCGTTGATTTGTTCCATGCTCTGTGTTTAAATTTCGTTAAAAGTAACTGTTTTTGGTTGTTGTGCCTGGTGAGGATGCTCAGCACCTGCATATACATGTAGGTTACGGAACAACTCTGCTCCAAGTTTGTTTTTAGGAAGCATACCTCTTACTGCCTCCTCAAGTACAGCGGTTGGTTTGCGTACTAGCAACTCCTTAGGGTTTGCAAAACGCTGTCCGCCGGGATACCCTGTATGTCTAACATACACTTTGTCGGTCAACTTTTTACCAGTAAGGCGGATTTTCTCTGCGTTGATAACGATAACATTATCACCACAATCCACGTGTGGGGTGTAGTTGGCCTTGTGCTTGCCTCTAAGAACCAATGCGATTCTGCTGGCAAGTCTTCCTAATACTAGATCAGTTGCGTCAATCACCAACCACTCTTTGGTTGCGGTCTGTGCATTTGCCGACACTGTCTTGTAGCTCTGATAGTCCACTGTGTTGATTTTTAAGTTAATACTAATTTTTGTTGCGATTTTCCCCTATATAAGGGGGTGCAAAGGTAGTAAAAATTTTTAAAGTGCCAAAATATGAGCGATTTAATATGGATTTTTGTATTTTTGCGCACTATTATATATCGTATAAAATGAAGATCGGAGATTTGGATTTGGGCGAGAAGCCCCTCTTTTTGGCACCTATGGAGGATGTGACAGATGCATCCTTCAGATATATATGCAAGGAATTCGGCGCAGATATGATGTATACCGAGTTTGTCTCATCTGACGGACTCATAAGGGATGCAAAGAAATCTTTGGCCAAGCTTGTCACATTTGACTATGAGAAGCCTATAGGCATCCAGATCTACGGCCATATACCTGAAGCAATGGTTGAGGCGGCCCAGATGGCGGAAAATGCCGCGCAGATTGCCGGAGGTGCCGGCCCTGATATCATTGACATCAACTTCGGCTGCCCTGTAAGCAAGATTGCAGGAAGGGGAGCAGGAAGCGGCATGATGCGTTTTCCCGACAAAATGGTGGAGATTACCAAGTCTGTGGTGGAAGCGGTAAAGCTCCCTGTTACCGTAAAGACCCGCCTTGGCTGGGATGAGGATTCAAAGATAATTGTTGAGCTGGCAGAGAGGCTGCAGGATGTGGGAATAAAGGCCCTCACCATTCACGGCAGAACCCGTTGCCAGATGTATAAAGGTGAGGCAGACTGGACCCTGATTGGAAAGATAAAGGAGAATCCCCGTATGCATATACCTATTATAGGCAATGGAGACATTACCGACGGTCCGGGTGCGGCAGCTGCATTTGAGAGATATGGTGTTGACGGTATAATGATAGGAAGGGCAACTTACGGACGCCCTTGGATCTTCAAGGAGGTGAAGCATTACCTCCAGCATGGCGAGCAGATGCCGCCCCTCACCGTTCTGGAAAAGGTGGCCCTTGCCAAAAAGCATTTTGCAAAGTCAATCTCGGTTAAGGGAGACAGGGTAGGAGTGCTTGAGATGCGCCGCCATTTGAGCAACTACTTCAAGTGCCTTCCTGATTTCAAGGAGACACGCCTGAAACTGGTTACAGAAAACGATCCTGCGGAGGTTGTAAAGCTTCTGGACTACGTAGCAGAGCGCTGGGGAGACCTATAGTTCCAGCAGATTGCTGCAGTGTGGGATTACCTGTACCTCTATCGGGATAAAGAACAGCCTTTTCTTCAAATCTTCAGACAAGTGTGGGTTGCTGATGAGTCTCTTGCTGTCCTTCTCTGTGGTGAATACTGCAGAGGTGGGGTATTGTGCTGCCCAGCTGTTGATCTCCTTTATTTCCCTTTTGCTGAAGCTGCAATGGTCGGGGAACTTGATTGAGTCAAGTACCTTGTGCTTTCCAAGTATGTGGTTGCGGAACTCTTTGTCTGAAGCAATTCCTGTAAAGAATATTGCGCTGGAAGAGTGCAGGTATCTCAAATCACCATCTGGGGATACCGGAAGGGGCTCTCCGTAGAATATGCTTGAGAAAAGGAGCTTCTGGCTGCTGTGCAGCTGGAGCTTTTCCCTCCACTCCTTCTCAATGGGGGCAACCTGCTGCGCCGCCAGTTCCTGGTCTACGAATCCGTCATGCTCTCCAAATACAGGCGACTTGGTTACAATTACGGTGTCTGCCCTCCTGATCTGTTCTGGAAGGTCTCTCAAGCGTCCTATTGGGAGAAGGTTGTCATTGAATATGGGCCTGTGCCAGTTTATAAGCACTATTGAGTGCGACGGCTTTACCCTGCGGTGCTGGAATGCATCGTCGAGAATAATAAGTTCTGGGCGGAAAGGCCCATTTTCTCCTGCGGCAGGTTCCGGCAAGGCAAGGAGGTTTTCAATTCCCTTGCAGCGGTCTTCGCATACCGCCACCGTAATGTGCGGGAACTTGTGCTTTATCTGGAGCGGCTCGTCGCCAATTTCTGCATATGTGTCGCCAGGGGCTGCAATCCTGAATCCTTTGCTCTTTCTCCTGTATCCGCGTGAGAGTACGGCAATCCTGTACTTGCCTTGCAGCATCCTGATGATCATCTCTGTGTGGGGTGTCTTGCCGGTGCCCCCTACGGTGATGTTCCCAATGCAGATTACCGGAACAGGGAAGGAGAAGCTCTTCTTTATCCCTTTGTCATACAGGAAATGCCTTGCCTTGAGGGCAAGCCAGTAAGGGAACAGAAGTATTTTGCTTTTCAAAGGTAACATATCTGCAAAGGTAGCATTTCTAAACCAAAGTAGTCCAATTTTGTTAGTATCCTGATATTAAAAAGGACTTCTTATGAAAAGTTTCAAATCTAGAATGCTTCACGGGGGTGCGTTAGTGCTGCTGCTCCTGTGTGTCCCGCTGCTGGGATATCCGGCTGGAATCTGCGGGGAAGGAATTACTGTAAAAGGAAAGGTGACAGATATGGCGGGAGAGCCCCTGGCGGGAGTCTCCGTTGTTGTTGTGGGGATGCAGGGGAGGATTGCCATAACCGACATAGACGGACAGTATATGATTGAGGCCCCGGAGGACGGGGTGCTGGAGTTTTCACTGGTGGGGATGCAGCCGGTTAAGGTGGAGATAAACGGAAAGGGTGTGGTGGATGCCGTCTTGCGCGATGAGAACATACAGCTTGATGAGGTGGTAGTAGTGGGATTCGGCTCCCAGAGGAAGGAGAACCTTACCGGAGCGGTGGCTACGGTGAATGTGGCAAGGACAATGGACGGCAAGCCTTTTACAGATCCTGCCAAGGGACTGCAGGGTGTGGTTCCAGGCCTTACCATAACATTCTCCAACGGAGCAATCAACAAGGCTCCGGCAATCAACATCAGACGTATCATAGGCATATTTTGTTTTTGCGATTCTTTGCCCTTGGCAGGCAAGGATTGTGCCAACATGGCCCGATTGCCGCCTCATGGGTTAATTTAGAATCTCTCCCGAGGTCGAACCGTAAAAATAATTTTGAATCAAATAATTCCTCATTCCTAATTATTTTGTATCTTTGCGGGTTGTAACCGAACGAACAAAACAAAGACAACAAAAATTAACGATATATGACACAGGAAGAACTCTTTAAGAAGTTGGTCGCTCACTGCAAGGAGTATGGATTCGTATTCCCCTCGAGCGAGATTTACGATGGCCTGGGTGCCGTTTACGATTACGGACAGAATGGTGTGGAGCTCAAGAACAACATCAAACGCTATTGGTGGGATTCGATGGTGAAGCTCCATGAGAATATCGTGGGTATTGATGCCGCGATCTTCATGCACCCCAAGACTTGGGAGGCTTCGGGCCATGTGGGTGCCTTCAACGATCCCCTGATCGACAACCGCGACTCGAAGAAGCGTTACCGCGCCGATGTGCTCGTGGAGGATTGGATGGCCAAGCAGGACGAGAAGATGCAGAAGGAGGTCGACAAGGCCCGCAAGCGTTTTGGCGAGGCCTTCAACGAGGAGCAGTTCCGTTCGACTTCGCCCCGCGTGCTGGAGATTGCCCAGAAGAAGCAGGTTGTATTGGATCGTTTCACGAAGGCGCTGAACGAGAATGACCTGGAGGAACTCAAGCAGATCATCCTCGACTGCGAGATCGTCTGCCCCATCTCGGGTACGCGCAACTGGACCGATGTGCGCCAGTTCAACCTCATGTTCTCGACCCAGATGGGTTCGACGGCCGAGGGTGCCAACACCATCTACCTGCGCCCCGAGACGGCACAGGGTATCTTCGTGAACTTCCTCAATGTGCAGAAGACCGGCCGTATGAAGCTTCCGTT
>CALCHD010000075.1 GCA_937901105.1 uncultured Bacteroidales bacterium
ACAGACTATGTTTTTGGAGCGGAGCCATACAATACTCCATGTACAGAAGAGCAGACAGGTACCCCAACAGGTGTGTACGGCCTTACAAAACTTAATGGAGAGGAACTTATCAAGGCATCGGGGTGCAATTATGTAATTATCCGCACTGCATGGCTGTATAGCGAATTCGGCAAGAACTTCTGCAAGACTATGATGCAGCTTACGGCAACAAAGCCGGAACTTAAAGTTGTGTTTGACCAGGTTGGAACACCAACATATGCATTGGATCTTGCAAAGGCCATTATGGTTGTGCTGGATAAATTCAATGGCAGCCAGAGCGGCATCTACCATTACAGTAACGAGGGTGTATGCAGCTGGTATGACTTTACAAAGATGATTGCCCAGTACAACGGCACTACAGAGTGCAAGGTAAACCCTTGCCACAGCAATGAGTTCCCAAGCCCTGTCAAGAGGCCTTCGTATTCAGTACTGGACAAGACAAAGATAAAAGAGACTTTTGGCGTTGAGGTACCTTACTGGACAGACTCCTTGAAGCTCTGCATTTCTAATCTTAAACGAAAATAAACTAATAACAATACTATGAAGTTTTTTATTGATACAGCTAACTTGAGCCAGATTGCAAAAGCTCAAGAGATGGGAATCCTTGACGGTGTAACCACCAACCCAAGCCTTATGGCAAAAGAGGGCGTTAAAGGTACTGAGGCAATTCATGCACACTACAAAGAGATCTGCAAAATTGTAGACGGTCCGGTAAGTGCGGAGGTTTTCTCAAACGATTATGAGGGAATGATTGCAGAGGGAGAGATCCTTGCGGCAATTGACCCTAAAATTGCAGTTAAGCTTCCTTGTACTGCAGATGGTATCCGCGCAGTGAAATACTTTTCAAAGAAAGGGATTGCCACCAACTGTACACTTGTATTCTCTGTTGGCCAGGCTCTGTTGGCAGCTAAAGCCGGTGCAACTTTCGTAAGTCCGTTTGTTGGCCGTCTTGATGACATTTGCGAGGATGGTATCGGCCTTGTGGCTAAAATTGTTGATATGTACCGCTACTATGGTTATGGCACAGAGGTTCTTGCTGCCTCTATACGTCATACACAGCACATTGTTGCATGTCTTGAGGCTGGCGCTGATGTGGCAACTTGCCCGCTTTCAGCAATTGAGGGACTTTTGAAACACCCTCTTACTGATGCAGGCCTTGCTATTTTCAATAAGGCTGTTGAAACTATGAAATAAAAAAGTGCCCATTAGGACGTCGTCCCAATGGGCACTTTGGCTTAAATATTCCTGAATGAACGGGGAATTCCGGTGGAGAAGTTCATCTGTTTTCCCGTTACAGGATGAATGAACCCCAATGCATAGGCGTGCAGGTAAAGTCTGCGCGCCTTCTTGTTTTCTGCAAGATGGGCCTGGCTTTCTCCAAAGTATTTTTTGTCGCCCCAGATTGGGCATCCTGCCTCCTGCATATGTACCCTTATCTGGTTTTTCCTCCCCGTATGCAGTTCAATTTCAAGAAGCGCCTTGTTTGAACGGGGATTGCTTTCCAGAACCTTGAAGTCTGTTACAGCAATCTGTCCTCCATTGTCTTTGGCAGAAGAGTACACTACCATAGCCCTGTTTTCCTTCAGCCAGCTGGTAATCCTTCCCTCGTTATAGTTGAGCCTTTCCTTGCCGTTCTCATCCTCCTCAATAAGATACTCCACCCTCACATTCCGTTGCGGCTCAATTCTTCCCGACAGATTCACTACTGCCACATAGCCCCTGTGGGTTACAGCTTCCTCCCAATTGTCCTGAAGCATCCTCTTCACCTCTTCACTCTTTGCAAACACCATGAGTCCGCTGGTCTCCCTGTCAAGACGGTGTACGATATATGCCCTTGGCTGGCCTTCCCTTCCATAGCGTCCTCTGCCAAAGTTTCCTGATGCAGTATTGCGCAGATAATTGTTCAGCATAGAATGTGCGGTAACTTCATCCTTTCCGCGGGATGTACCTACCGAAAGAAGCCCTTCCGATTTCTCAACAACAATCAGAAACTTGTCTTCGTATACTATTTTCAATGGATCTTTCATTGTTCTATGCTTCAGGATTATGCTCGTTGGATGAAATGAACAGTAGGGTGTCACCTTCATACAGTTCCAGCTTTCCGTCGGGAACAAGATAGTGGTTGTCCCTTTTTACCATCATTGCAAGATGGCCTTTGGGTATATGCATCTTGGCAAGAGTGTTGCCGTGTACAAGCATTTCTGCGGTAAGTTTCACCTCGTTGAGGGAAGAGCTCATTTCGTCGGGAATATGAATATCAAATGTGCTCTCCTGCTCCGGAGGCAAATCCAGATGAAGTCTCTTTGCAAGCCAGGAGATGCTCATTCCCTGCATTACAAGCGAGAGCAGGGTGATGAAGAACACAATATTGAAAATAATGTCTGATCCGGTTACTCCGGCCAGAACGGGGTATGTTGCAAATATTATAGGAACTGCGCCGCGCAGGCCTACCCATGAGATGAACGCCTGTGCCTTCATTGGAATATCCTTGAACGGCGCCAGGCAGGTGAAGATGCTCAAAGGGCGTGCTACAAATGACATGAACGCGCCAATCAAAAGGCCGGCTGGGGCAATCTTAAGCATTTCGTGCGGATTTACAAGAAGTCCCAATGAAAGGAACATAATCATCTGGAAGAGCCATGTGAGGCTGTCCATGAACTTGCTCATCTCATTCTTAAGCCTTATTTTGCTGTTCCCTACAAGAAGTCCTGTAATGTATACTGCAAGGTAACC
Organism: uncultured Bacteroidales bacterium; assembly: GCA_937901105.1. Taxonomy (GTDB): domain Bacteria; phylum Bacteroidota; class Bacteroidia; order Bacteroidales; family UBA932; genus Egerieousia. The sequence continues at coordinate 2,773 of CALCHD010000075.1, forward strand.
GTTGCCGCCAACCATATCTGTAACGGCAAACACAATGAATACAATGCTCAACAGCAGCACGGAGTACAGTGCCGTATTTGAGAGGTTCATCTTGTTTATCAGCCAAACTATGAACTTGCCAATGGCCACGCTTATGATTATGGCATATCCGAACTGCTGCAGCAGATCCAGGGCAATTCCCCACCCGCTTACTTCTGCCGGATTCTGTATAATCTGTATAATTATGATTGTGAGCATATATGCCATAGGGTCATTACTTCCGCTCTCCAGCTCAAGCAACGGCTTCAGATTGTGCTTGAGGACCATTTTCTGCGAGCGGAGGATGCTGAACACAGATGCCGAGTCTGTTGATGACATTGTAGCTGCCAGCAGGAATGAGGCCATAAGGGAAATTTCCATGTTCATTCCGGCAAAGCGGGAAATGCCATAGATGAATGCACCGGTAAAGAGGGTTGTTATTGCAAGGGCCAGCGTTGAAAGGAGGAGTCCCGGCGTAAGTATTGGCCTGATGTCTGATATTTTAGTGTCCATACCGCCTGTGAACAGAATAACGCTCAATGCAATCATTCCAATGAACTGAGCTCCTGTTGGAGAGTCGAACTCAAGTCCCAGGCCGTCGGTTCCAAAGAGCATTCCCACAAGGAGGAACAGAAGGAGGGTGGGTACTCCAAAACGGAATCCTGTCTTGCTGATAAGGATTCCCACAAACACCATTACCGATCCCAACAAAAGTATATTTCCCGATGTAAATACCATTATTCAATTTATTATTTAATTCAACAAAGGTACTAAAAAATAAGTTCAACTTAATGGCGTGGAACTTCCTATTTATGGTCTATATGGCACGTGATGCTCTGATTGGAGAATAATTTCTTAAATTTGCGTAAATCCAACTGTTTTATGATGAAAGCAATCTCACTTCTGCTTGCAATTCTGATTGCAGCTTCGGCACCTCTCCGTTCACAGAATGCCGGATACGAATTCAAGGCTTCTGAACTGATTGTCCCTGCTGCCCTTATTGGAGCAGGTGCTATTGGCAGTCAGATTGATGCTTTTAAGGAGCTGGATTTGGGGCTTCGTGGAAGCGCTTTGCATACACATGCCGGTTTTGTATTTGAGGATGCCGTGCAGTATGCCCCTATTGGAGCAATGTATGCACTGAAAATGGCAGGAGTGAATTCAGCGCACAGCTATGCAGACCTTACAGTACTCACAGCCGCTTCATACTGCATTACAGCTTCTGCCACCTGGCTGCTCAAGCAGGGGGTGGATGAAATGAGGCCGAACGGCAAGGATTATGATGCTTTCCCAAGCGGGCATGCTGCTATATCGTTTATGGGTGCAGAACTCCTCCGTCTGGAGTATAAGGATACCAGTCCATGGATCGGTTATGCCGGATACGCGGCCGCAGTATATACTTCATTGGCCAGGATAAGGCATTCGGAGCACTGGATGCATGACTTGGTTGCAGGTGCCGGCGTAGGAATACTGGGTACCAGGCTTGCATATTGGATATGCCCGCATGTGCAGAACCGTATTTTTGGAAAAATGGCTGTTGGCATGCCAATATATAACGGATCTGTTAAAGGAGTATCATTTGCTATGGTTTTCTAGAATGGAACTTAAGAATCTTCTTATATCAAAAGGTGTTGCTGCAGGAGAGCTGCAGAGAGAGCCTCTTCCTGAACTTTTCAATAATCCTTTCAGCTATGCACCACATCCGCTGGTGGAGAGGGCTGCAAGGGAGGTTGAGGAGTTTCTTAATTTCAAATGCCCCCCTTATTTGAGGAATGCCTTGAGAGGAGACGGCAAGATGTTCGGGGTGCTGATAGTTCAGAAATCCAACGGGGAGACAGGATACCTGGCTGCCTATTCAGGAACCCATGAGGAGCTTAAGGAGACAGGATTTTTTGTCCCTCCAGTATATGATCTTCTTTCTCCCGACAGTTTCTTCCCTGAAGAAGAACATGAAATCATAATGTTGAATGATCTTATCAGGGATCTTGAAAACGACAGGTACAGGTTCATTCATATTGAGGTTACTGAAGAGATAAGGCAATGCCATCTTGAGAAAATAGCAAAGTTCAAGGAGGAGTATTCAGCTTCCAAGATTCAGAGGGATGCCCGCAGGAAAGAGATTATGGAGGAGATAGCCAGTGGAGGCAATTCTGCGGAACTCCAGGCGGAACTGGATGCAATAACCAGGGAAAGCCAGTTTCAGAAAGGGCAGATCAGGAGAGCGGAGAAAGCAATGAAGGATGAACTGGCCCAAAGGGATGCTGAAATGGCCGCTTCAGATGCCAGGCTGGATAAGCTGAAAGGGGAGAGGAAAGAGATGTCGGGAAGATTGCAGCAGAAAATATTTGAACATTTTTCTTTCCTGAATGCAAATGGAGAGCGTAAGGGATTGCTCCAGATATTTGGTGATGCAGTTCCCCCCGGAGGATCTGGTGAGTGTGCGGCACCCCGCCTTCTGCAATATGCTTATCAGATGGGCTTCAGGCCCGTTGCAATGGGTGAGTTCTGGTATGGATGGGACAACACGCATGTCCACGGACAATTTTATCCGTCCTGCAAGGGCAAGTGCGGTCCAATTCTGGGCTGGATGCTTCAGGGACTTAAAGTAGACCCTGCCTGTTTCCACGAGTCTTATGGATGTGATCCTGTTCCCGATGACCTCTCGTCATTGGTGCTTTACGAAGACCAGTGGCTGGCAGTTGTAAACAAGCCTGCCGGGATGCTTTCTGCTCCTGGAAAGGATGAAGGGCTTCCGGTATTCACTTATGGATATCCTGTTCACCGTCTGGACATGCATACATCAGGTGTGCTGGTCTTTGCAAAGGATGAGCAGACATTGAAACTGATGCAGAGGCAGTTTGAGGGCCGCAAGGTGGAGAAAAAGTATATTGCTTTGCTTGACGGTAAAATATCGCCGCAATCTACAGGTGAAGATGTTGTATGGACATCTGATGTTGAGGGCAGCATATCCCTTCCGCTGTCTGCAGATTTTGATAACCGCCCTATGCAGAAGGTTGATTTTGAAAGTGGCAAGAAATCTCTAACAAAGTTCAGGATACTGGAAATGCATGATGGCCGTACTGTTGTGGAATTCTCTCCAATAACGGGAAGAACCCATCAGCTGCGTGTCCATAGCGCATCATCTCTAGGGCTGAATGCACCTATAGTGGGCGATTTACTTTATGGAAGAATGGACAGGAGGCTTATGCTTCATGCAAGAAGCATCTCTTTTGAGCATCCATATACCAATATTAAAGTATCTGTATCTGCAGAACCTGCCTGGTAGAGCCGGTTATTCTGGCCTTGTTGTCAACTTGAAGTCCTGGGATACATACTATCTTGCCGCTGGCATCACACAATACATGCACTCCCGTTTTATGCAGATGCTCGAATTTTATGTCTGCAAGATAATCTGTCACTTTTTTGCTGCCGTGCAGGCCTAGAGGAGAGAACCGGTCACCTGGTGCAATAGGGCGGCATTCAAGAGGCAGCTGGACCTTGTCTGCATCAAGGTATAGGGTGGGGCATATCTCCTCTGTGGTATCCTTCATTGTCCTCCAGCTTTCACGTGGGACAGCTTTAGTATCTATCTGCAAAGGCTTTGCCTGTGCAACGTTGAAATAGAATTTCAGCAGTCCTCGCTCCTTTACTGCAATGATCTCCCCATTTGCAGAGAGGAATTTTTTTGGACCGTCCTCTTCCTTGAGCGATTTGGTAATATTCCCTATAACCGCAGGCGAAAATCCCATAGGGTATGCAATTTCATATACCCAGAATTCCCACTCCTGTTCCTTCATGAGCTCGGTCAGCTCCACAATGCATATGAGCAGCGAACGCCTTTCTTCAAGCATGTTCATCCTCAAGTTGAGGGAGCAGAATGATGCTCCAAAACGGCTCTCCATAAGCTGGTCTATAGTTTCAAACCAGTTGCACAGAAGTGAGCATTTCTCTTCAATATGCTTCTGAAGGATATTTCCCGCTTGCTGAAAATGTCTTATATTTCTATTGAAAGTGGCTATTATTGAAGGGTTTATTTTTTCAAGTTGAGGGAAGACCTCATTCCTGATCCTGTTTCGTGAGTAGTCGCTCTGCAGGTTTGTGCTGTCGGTGCGGAATGGAACATTCCATTTGAGGGCATACTTTTCAATCTGCTGTCGGGAATACTCAATGAGGGGGCGGATAATGTATTGGGACTGCTTTTCCTGTTCCCCTTCCTCTTCAAACTGCAGCAGCACTTTTTCCTTTATTCCCCCAATTCCCTCAATGCCGCATCCTCTGGTGAGATTTAGCATTAGTGTTTCTGCGTTGTCGTTTGCATTGTGGGCAATGGCAAGGAAATCATATCCCTCTGCAGCCATAAGTTCATAGAACCAGTTGTAGCGGAGCTCTCTGGCTGCCATTTCAATGGAGATCTTCTTTTCTGCGGCGTATTCTTCTGTAGGGAAGCTTATAGTATGGAGCTTTATGCCGTTTTCCCTGCACCATTGGGTTACCATTTGTGTATCAGCATCGCTCTCTTCTCCACGGAGGTTGAAGTTCACATGGGCTACGGCAATGTTGAGGTCAAGCTGGCAGTGCAGCAGGGCATCTGCCATGCACATGGAGTCTGCACCTCCGCTTACGGCTGCCAATACTGAAGAGCCGTATTCAACACCAAGTTCCTGTATATGCTTTTTAAACCCGTATCTGAACATTTTTACCTCCATTTTCTACAAAATTATATTAAATTTGTGTAAAACAGACTACATAATGAAAAAGAGTTTATTTAAACTGCTGTTAATACCAATCGCTTTGCTTATGGCCAACTGTTCTAAAGATTCATTCATTGAGCCTCCAGTTGAGGACGAGGAGGAGATCACTTACGTTCCGGCAAACAGAGTTGAGGGGAGGGCTGTCATTGCCTATGTCACTTATTACGGATCGGGCCTTCCGGATCCAAATCTGGTTACCCATATCAACTACGCTTTTGCAGAGCTCTATGTTAAGGACGGCAAGTATAACGGCTTTAAGCTTCAAGGTTCCCAAAGCAGGTTCAACAGCGTTGTGGCCCTTAAAAAGAAAAATCCAAAACTGAAGATACTTCTCTCTTTTACCAATGGCGTTGCCAATTCTGACAATGCTCCTGGAGAGGGCTTCTCTGTCCTTTCTGCCAGTGACCGGATGAGAAAGGCATTTGCAGAGGATTGTCTGCAGTTCTGCAAGGAGAAAGGGATAGACGGTATTGATATAGACTGGGAGTACCCGGGCTTGGGCTGGAGCGGCCAGGCATGTGACCCTTTAAATGATACAAAGAACCATGTGCTGCTGATGAAGCAGTTGAGGGAGACTTTGGGTGACAAGTATCTCCTTACTTATGCAGGGTATGTAACCAATAAAAGGACTGAAGGGAATGGCTACAAATATATGGATATTGCAGCTCTTGATCCAATTGTGGATTATGTGAACATTATGACATACGATTTTGATTCAGGCAAGAACCCGCACAACGGAATGCAGGCCTCTCATGCATATTGGGATATTTCCCGTACATACAATGCATACAGGGCAGCAGGTGCAACTCCGTCAAAGCTGGTTCTGGGCATACCGTTCTATGGAAGGATTTCATTTTCATCTTCGCCGGGTGCATGGACCTATAAAAAGATCATTACATTGGACGGCGACTACTCTATAGACCATTGGGACAATACAGCCAAGGTGCCGTATGTGATGTACAAGGGAGCGAAATATTGCTACTATGACAATCCAAGGAGCATTGCGTACAAGGCAGATTGGGCTCTGGACCGTGACTTTTATGGCCTGTTCTATTGGGAGAATGACCAGGATGATGATAAATTCACCTTGCGCAGGGCCGTATGGGATGGAGTAATGGGATATTAATTTTATAAAACTTTACATAATATACCACACATATGTTAAAATTATATATACAATAGTAAACTAAGGGTGATTTATAAATGGCAAAAATAAAAACAAAATATGTATGCCAAGAGTGTGGATATGAAACATCTAAATGGTTAGGTAGATGTCCAGAGTGTACAAAATGGAATACATTAGCTTTATTAATTGGTGATGCAAGTATA
>CALCHD010000076.1 GCA_937901105.1 uncultured Bacteroidales bacterium
TTTCCTCTTCTGTCATGAATTTTCCAAAAGAAGATTTTACAGATCATGGAGAAAAAATTATTATTGATGATGAAGGAATCAAAGCTGAACTTGAAGATACAAGTTTAAAATATCTTGCTGAAGAAGAATATCCGTACTTTCCATGAGAGGCTCCAGACCAGCGGGGATGGAGTGTTCAGGTATTTTGACCAGTCAAACAAATATTTTCTGATTAAGGATGGCAAAGTGTATCCTATAGGGAAGAACAAGGATTTTGCCAGGGTTTACAAGGAGAGCAAGAAGGAGATAAAGGGCTTTATCAGACATAACAGGATGAAGTTTCTGGATATGGATGATAAGGATCTTGCATTTGTGGCTATAATGGAGTTTGCAGACAAAAAATAATGGAAACGGCTATGGGAAAATATAGATTGTTGGCGCTTATGGTTATGCTTGCACTGCTTCCTGTTGGGGGTGCGGCGGCGCAGGAGAATACGGTGCACAGGAATATTGGCCTGGATTCAGTGATGGTGCTGATGCAGAGATGCAGCAAGGAGAAGATATACTACCAGAGTGATGCTTCAAAGAATAACCTTACTTTTACTGTAGATGCGTCAAGTGCAACATTGTTTGATGATATCAAGGGGGATCTGGAGGCAAATGGATATAAGGTGCTCCCTCTGAAGGGCTATTTGTTTGTCCTCAAAGGAGTGGGTCTGGCCCAGCAGCTTCCGTCCGATTATTTTGCAGCAAAGAAAAAGCCGCAGACGCGCCAGGTGGAGAAGGACTATATTGATGCCTTGGCAGGCAGGATGGATGTTGCCACTTCAATGAACAAGACCTACCAGATAGGAGATAAGGGGAATGAGAGCAGGACAGGCAAGGCTTATTTGAGCGGATATGTGAGGGATGCGGTTACTGGAGAGCCTGTTGTGGGTGTTTCTCTTGTGGATCAGGCTACCAAGGCGTATGCGATGTCTGATGTGCACGGTTTCTACAAGATTATGCTTCCTGTAGGAAAGAGCGTGCTGGATGTTTCGGGATTCTCATTGGAGGATACCAAGGTGCATCTTCAGGTGTACAATGACGGAGCGCTTGATGTTGTGGTGAAGGAGAAGGTGTTTGCCCTTACAGGTGTGGTTGTCTCTGCGGAGAATGCGGCCAACAAGGTGCGCAGCGGTTCTATGGGTATTGAGAAGGTTAGGGTTGACAAGATAAAGAATGTCCCTATGGTATTTGGTGAGGCGGATGTGGTTAAGATCATCCTTACTTTGCCGGGCGTGAAATCTGTAGGTGAGGCGTCAAACGGCTTTAATGTGAGGGGAGGCGCAACCGACCAGAACCTGGTTCTGTTCAACGGCGGTACCGTATATAATCCGTCTCATCTGTTCGGCATGTTCTCCGGCTTCAATCCTGATGTGGTGAGTGACATTGAACTGTACAAGAGCTCTATCCCTGTTGAGTTTGGAGGGCGCATCTCTTCTGTGCTGGATGTGAACAGCAGGGAGGGAAACAACAAGAACCTTACCGGTTCGCTTGGTATAGGGCTCCTTACTGCAAAAGGGCATATTGAGGGGCCTATAGGGAAGAAGACCACGTTCATTGCAGGAACAAGGGCAACATATTCAGACTGGCTCCTTTCGTTGCTGCCAGAAGACAGCGAGTATAATGACGGCTCGGCCTCTTTCTATGATTTTACTGCCGGCATTACCCACAAGTTCAATGAGAACAATTCGCTGCATGTGAACGGCTACTATTCCATTGATGATTTCAGGTTCAGTGCCGATACTACTTATGATTACAGGAATGCGAATGCTTCAATCAAGTGGAAGAGCAACCTTGGCGAGAAGACCTCAATGGAGCTTTCTGCCGGATATGACCAGTATGATTATTCCACTGTAGACAAATTCAATCCGGTAAACGCATACGAGATGACATTCAAGATAAGGCAAGGATTCGGCAAGCTCAAGTTCAAGTCGCTGCTTAACCAGAAGCATACCCTTACATATGGAGTGGACGGCATTTCGTATGACCTTGCTCCGGGAAGCTATCTCCCTTATGGAGATGAATCGCTTGTTAATCCCGACATTATCCCTGCTGAGACAGCTCTGGAAGGAGCCGCGTATTTGAGCGACAGCTGGAACATTTCAGACAGGGTGTTCCTGGATTATGGCGTGAGATATTCAATGTTCAAGTCTGACAAGGTGTATGGCGGTGCCGAGGCAAGGCTGTCGGGAAGAATAATGCTTTCAGACAGGGTGTCGTTCAAGGTTGGTGCAAATACCATGAGGCAGTATATCCATATGCTTTCAAACTCAATCTCGGTGTCGCCTACAGATATCTGGAAGTTGAGCGACAAGGATATAAAGCCGCAGGAGGGATGGCAGGTTGCAGGAGGGTTCTATGCAACAATGTTCAACAATACAGTTGAGGCATCTGTGGAGGGATACTACAAGCAGATGAAGAACTATCTCGACTACAAGAGCGGTGCGGTAATCATCATGAACAAGAATATTGCGCAGGATGTGATTAGTACAAAAGGCCAGGCGTATGGTGTTGAGGTGATGCTGAAGAAGCAGGTGGGCAAGCTGAACGGATGGCTGTCGTATACATACTCAAAGACCCAGTTGAAGGAGGTGAGTGACAGCCCTGCCAGTGCAATCAACGGAGGCAAGTGGTATGACGCTTCGTATGACAAGCCTCATGACGCAAAGCTGGTTGCAAACTACAAGTTTACCCACAGGGTGAGCATATCTGTTAACGGTGACTATGCTACAGGACGCCCTATAACTGTTCCGGTGGCCAGATATGACTACGGTGGAGGCTACAGGCTTTACTACTCAGACAGGAACTCTTACAGGATTCCGGATTATATGCGAATGGATGCGGCCCTTAATATAGAGCCTACCCACAAGACAGGGGCCTTTACACATTTCTCATTCTCCATAGGTGTGTATAACGTTACCGGAAGGAAGAATGTGTACTCTGTCTATTTTGATGCTGATGAGAACGGTCAGATTCACGGACACCAGCTGTGCATCTTTGGAGCCCCTATTCCATACGTAAACTTCAATTTCAAATTCTAGAGCAACAGGAGAGATGATGAGCAAGATATTTTATAGAGCAATGATATTCTGCCTTGCAGCGGTGGTGCTAGGCAGCTGTGTATATGACTTTACTCCCAGCGCTGATGATCTGCCGGGAATGGACAAGCCTCTTGTAGTTATTGAGGGTGATATTATAGTGGGTGGCATAACCAATGTTGAACTGAAATCTACAGTTCCTGTGCTGAACGGCATCGTGCAGGAGGAAATCAGTTATTCCGGTTCCAGCGTATGGGTAGAGAACCAGCAGGGTGAGGTATGGCAAGGGAGTCCGGCAATAGAGTACGGCATTCAGGGAGGCAGTTATGGGAACAGGTTTGTTGTGGATACTAGAGATCTTCCTCTGGACGGAATGTACAGGTTGTGTGTCTCTATACCTGACAGGGGTGAGTACGTGTCTGAATTCAAGAGCGTGATAATCTCTCCAAAGATTGACACCATAACTTTTACCAGAGCAGAGGACTGGAGCAGTGTGCAGTTTGAGGTGAGCACGCACAATGACTCCCGTGAGAAGCTGTATTGCAAGTGGAGCTTTACAGAAGACTGGGAAAGCAACTCTGAACTTAATGCAGACCTTAAGGCGGTGAATGTGGATGGCGACATTATAATGGAGGAGCTTGATGATGCGGAGAAGGAAAAAATGTCAAGATGCTTCAGCCGTGGAGAATCAAAGGAGATCTATATAGGTTCAACCGAGAAATTGTCGCAGAATGTGATAAGCAAGGAGAGGCTGCATGTAATTTACTCTACAGACAGAAGGCTCTCCAGCCTTTATTGCCTGAACGTATCCCAGACGGCTATGGATAAGGATGCGTACAAGTATTGGGAGACAACCAAGGCAAGCGTGAGCGGTACCGGCGGACTGTTTGCCCCCATGCCCAGCGAGATAAGGGGGAATATATCTTCTGTAACTTATCCGCAAGAGAAAGTGCTGGGATATATAAGCGTTACTACGGAGACAGTAAAAAAGAAATACTACTATGCGTCTGAATTCAATATGTACAAGAGAAACTGCTTTGATGAGGTGTATCCCAAGACAGAGAAAGACGCAGAGGGAAATGAGGTGAAAGTGTGGCTCCAGCTGTACTTGAGCGGACGCAAGCCGGTAAGATATGAGTATAAGGACGATTTATCCCGAAACTCTATGTCAGTGATGGTGGGGTTGGGGTGCTGTGGATCGCTTAGTCGAATCTTGGCGAGTCGGTAGGCGAGATACTCTTGCC
>CALCHD010000077.1 GCA_937901105.1 uncultured Bacteroidales bacterium
CTTGCAAAAATTGTCTTGAACTCGTCTGCAATGGGAGTACCTTCAATCATCTCCTTCATTCCCGACGAATTTATATAATGTTCTACAATCACCCCATGATCCATTCCAAAATCACTGATTCTGCGGAACCACTCTTTAACACCATTGAAAAGCTGTACATCCTCACCGTACTTCTTAAGACTCTCCCTCTTGATTGGAATCCCCCTCTCTTTAGCTTTCTCAAGCATAAGGAGCATATACACAAGTACATTGTCAGAATCCTGGTTCTGCGCCATAACGGCTGTCTGTCCCCAGAAATCCTCCTTTTTCTCTCCAACACTCTCTATAAAAGAATACTCCTGCATATTGCCCGCAGCAAGGGTTCCGTCAAAGTCATAAATAAGGGCCACAATCGGCAGCTTTGATCTTGTTCTCATATCAGCACATTATCTTTATTACTTTTACAAATTTAGTAAATCAATTGTATTTTTGCACAAAATTAAAAAGGTATATGTGGGTATTATTGGCATTTGTCTCTGCATTTTTCCTGGGCTTCTACGATGTTGCAAAAAAGAAGTCCCTAAATGGAAATGCAGTATTGCAGGTGTTGTTCTGCAACACAATTTTCTGTGCTATCATATTTTTGCCGTTCATCATAATTTCAGCGGTATCTCCAGAAACTGTGCAGAATACAATATTCAATGCCTCACTTTCTTCAATATACTCGGATTGTAGAGAAATATTACCGGTAAAGGCACATTTGCTGGTAATATTAAAGGCATTTATAGTTTTAAGCTCATGGATAATGGGATACTATGCCCTCAAGCACCTTCCAATTACCATTGCCGGTCCGGTAAATGCCACAAGGCCGGTACTTGTACTTATGGGTGCAGTAGTTCTTTTTGGTGAGAAGCTCAATCTGCTGCAGTGGGGAGGTGTGATAATTTCATTGTTCTCACTGTTCCTCTTGAGCCTGTCGGGAAGAAAGGAAGGAATAGATTTCAAGAGCAATAAATGGATATATGTCCTATTTGGAGCGGTAATTACCGGAGCAATAAGCGGCCTGTACGACAAATTTATAATGAAACAGCTGCCACCTCTGTTCGTACAGAGCTGGTTCAACATATATCAGGTACCTATTATGGGAACAGTGCTGCTGATAATGAACAGGTTTACATCAAGCAAATTCCAGTGGAGATGGTGGATACCGCTAATTTCCCTCTTTGTTTCAACAGCTGATTTTGCATATTTCTATGCCCTTTCTTATGATGACGCCCTGATAGCAGTGATATCAATGATCCGCAGGGGAAGCGTCATTGTCTCTTTTACAGCGGGTGCACTGCTGCTAAAGGAGAAGAACCTCAAGGCAAAGGCTCTGGATCTTGTATTGATTCTGATTGGACTTGCACTTCTTTGCTGGGGAAGTATAATCAAATAAAAAATGGCAGGGTCTTAAAACCTTGCCATTTTCATTCTTTCCTTCAGGAACTCTTTAAGCCCGTCACCTTCTAGAATCTCAATATCGTCCAAAAGGCCCAGCACAAACCTTCCCACACCTTCATATCCGCACACGGAAATATCAAGAATAAAGTGGCTGCTGTCATCAGGGGCAGGAGAGAGGTATTTCTCGCCAAGAGGGTATTCTTCAACCAGCAGTGAAGCTGCCATCAGGCCAAGCTTCAGCTTTATGGGATACTGCTCAAAACTGGTAATCCTGAAAATGTCCATTTTACCGATGCTGTGCTTATCCTCAAATACCCAATCATCATCTAAAACCTCTACCGAACCTATTCTGGAAAGCTTGAACAGCTTGTTTAATCCCGACGAAACCTCATAACCCCACACCTGAATATAGTTTGTAGTGAATGAAAGGGGTTCAATAACCCTGTCTGAGACCTTCTTGCTGTGTCCGGAAGTGTAGTTCTTCAAAACTACCTGCTTCTTGTTCTCAATAGCCTCTATCAATGAGTTTACATTTCTTGCATTTTCACCTTTAACAACACATTCAGCAAGCATCTTAAAGTCATATACTGAAGCAAGCTTGGCCTTCAGGTTCTGCTTGATTGAATTTGTGGGGTCAATGCTCTCAATGGCTGAATTGAGGATATAGGCCTCTTCCTCTGTAAAGTGGACAAGCTGCGAAATGTCCTTGAAATATTTTGATTTCTTGTCTATCCTGAAGCAATCGCCCTTCTTGCTGATCAGAAATCCTGCTTCCTTAAAAGTGTCAATATATCTGTAAATTGTCCTTGGTGAAGTTTCAAGGCGGTCCGCCAGCTCTTCAACAGAGTATCTGCTGTTGGCTGTAAGCATCATCATAAGGCGGAGCAACCTCTCTATTTTTGGCTGGTCCATATGCTACAAATTTGAGAAAAGATTGAATCCGTCATCCTCTAGACCTTCTTTTGGTGCTGCATCCTTCTGTTTTACTATTGAATAATCAGGGAGCTGCGCCACTATCTCCTCCACACGCTCATTGGCAGCCACTCCTGCATCTCTTGGAGAGAGAATCTGAATATACGGCTGGTACTCAAAAATCAGATTATAGAACTCCCTGTTAGGAATAATGCTAATTGCAAATTCCATATCACCGTTCTCATGCAGATAAACAAGTTTCTGCGAATGGTGAAGGGGGTTGAGCCTGATAAAAGGGGCAAGGCGGTTCTGTACCATGAACTTAATTTCCTTAACTTCACCGGAAAGCCTTGTAACTCCAATTATATCGTGGAAATATTCCTGTGGGTTGAATGTATATTCGTCGGGAAAAGGGAGAATGGAATATGAATAGTCCCTTATCCTGTCTAAAGGCAGCTTATATACACCGTTCAGGCCATCTTTATAGCCCAATGCATACCATCTTCCTTTATACTCCTTAAGGTAGAAAGGATAGAAGATGATGCTCATGATATTATTGGACCTGGATGACCAGTACCCTATGCAAAGGGCCTTTTTATTTACAATGGCATCATAAATGGCATTGAAATACTCAAGTCCAAGAGGGTTCTGCTTTGGCTCATTCTCAACAACATTGCTCTGCTTGTTGATGATTGTGGCTATCCCGTCAGAGAGAAGCCCAGTAAGGTTTCTCAATGAAGAGAGCTCCTTGAATGAAGCAAAGTCCTTAAGGTCAGAGACAAGCTCCATCACTTCAGAAAGGGTGGCTTTGCCCAGACGTGCATTGTCTATAGTATAATCAGGATCACTGTATTTGTAATATTTCTGGTTATAAACTACTATCGGTGCTCCATAACCCTTGTGCTTGTCACGCATAATCTGAAGGTCTAATTGAAGAGACCTTACAGAAACTTTGTATTTTGCAGCTATCTTTGTACCGTATTTCTGCTTTATGGCATTAGTACAGGCATTGATGAGATCAATCAGTGTATACTTCCTGGTTTTGTCCCTCAAGCACTTGTCAATAACCTTATGTCGTAGAAGGGCGTTGGATGATATGCTCATAATAGAAAAATTTATATACAAATATAATAATTTACTATCTTTATACCGCAAACATTTTGCGTTTTAAAAACAGAACTTCATGGAACACAATTCAGTATTGTCTTACGCCTTATTGGTATTCACTTCATTTTTCACACTTGTAAATCCTATAAGCATACTCCCTGTTTTTCTTGGCCTCACTTCAGAGATAGGGAGAAAAGAGAAGCTTCTGATTGCAAGCCGTGCTGTTTTTGCAGCCTTGCTGATCATTTTAGGCTTTGCATTTTCAGGACAATTCCTGTTCAAGTTCTTTGGAATATCTGTAGACAGCTTCAGAATTGTAGGCGGTGCAATATTCTTTGTAGTAGGCTTTGACATGCTGAATGCAAGGCTTTCACCAATCAAAGGAGGTAAGGATGAGATATCCAAAGCAGCAAAGGACATTGCCATAACACCGCTTGCCATCCCTATGCTATGCGGTCCGGGTGCAATAACAAATGCCATTGTGCTTATGGAGGATGCACATTCTATTCCCCATAAAATTGCGTTTGTTGCTTCAGTGGTAGTTGTTCTGCTGCTTTGCTACATAATCTTTGCATTCTCAACAAGAATTGTAAAATACCTTGGTGAGACCGGAATTAACGTAATGCTCCGCATTATGGGCCTTATTATTATGGTAATTGCAGTTGAATTCTTCCTTGCAGGTATCAGGCCGTTCATCAATTCATTCATGGGATAATGGATATAAGGGAAGAAAAAAAAGAGATCCGCAAGAAAATACGTGCCCTTAAAGGTGAGCAGACACAAGATGAAAAGTTGTCTGCTTCTTGCACGATTGCACAGAAGATCCTTGCACTTGAGGAAATCAAGTCTGCACGTACAATCCTTCTGTACTATTCTCTTCCCGATGAAGTTTTAACCGAATCACTTATAAAATACCTGTACAGCCCAGAAGGGGGCAGCAAGAGAATTATACTTCCAATTGTAGAAGGGGAGTACCTTACTCTGATGGAATATGATCCGCAAATGATGGAGCACGGGTACAGGAACATTATGGAGCCGCAGGGAGGAAAAATAACAGACCCCACTGAAGTGGAGTTTGCTATTATCCCCGGTGTAGCTTTTGATTCCAGCTGCAACAGGATGGGAAGAGGCAAAGGGTTCTATGACAAGCTCCTTCCTTACCTAAAATGCAAGAAGGCCGGTCTGGCTTATGATTTCCAGATTGTAAAGGAAATTCCATGCGATGTACACGACATTCCCCTTGATATGGTAATTACAGAATCAGCTGTCTACTGCAGGCCGCTATAGTTGAGATAACTGTAAACGAGTGAATCTATCTCCTTGTAATAGCTCTCTGCATTTATCCTGATATAGGCATTTCTTGAAACGAAGGCAGGATTTACCAGCTCCTTAATTACCTTCTCCATATAGAAAACCTGGTCGAACAGCGGATCTACAAGAACATCAGTACTCTCTGCTTCAATATAAGAAAGGACACTTTTGGGAAGTTCCTTCTTCAGGGAATCTTCATTGAAGCATTTTCCCGATGAATATACCTTGTCAATTTTAAATGAGAAAATATACGAAGAATCACCTGCAATAAGTCCACTCTTCACATGCGGAGCCAGATTGGGAAATACTTTGATTTTTAAAGGCTCCCTCAATTTACGCTTATGAAGGATAACATCAGCATTTCCGGCAGAGTCAGCCGCAAAATAAGGAGTCTCATCCTTATGCTGGAAAGAATATATAACTGAAAGTGAATCTATTGCATAGCGTAAAGGAGTCAAAGCTACTTTAGCCTTAATAAGAGTATCTATTACACTGGCAGATTTCTTGAACCTTTCTATCTCAATCCCTTCAAATGCAACCGAAAGCAATGAATCTGGAGAATTATGCTGAAGATAGCTTTTCCAGTGTCTTATAATGCTGTCTGCCTGTTTTGAGTATGAATCATATTGGATGCCCCACTTTTCTCGCAGCTGCGCAAAAAGGGGAGAGTTGAGTTCTGCGCTCTCAATAGTCTTCACATAATTATGCAGACGGGTATAGGTTATACTTCTCCACCTTGCAGAATCCTGTGGTGTATAGATATGGTTTGACATCCCTTCAACAATAGAATAAGTTGCAAGGAAAGACTTGTCCTTCCTTACAACTTTATCTAGTTCCTTTGATGTGAGAGGCTCAATGACACTCTTCTCCATAGGAGCAGAGCAAGCAAGGAAAGCCACTGCACACACCAATGCAAATATATGTCTATTCAGTACACTCAACACCTTGCAACCAGACTCCTGTTACTTGATAATCCTTGTTCATGATAACAATATCTGCATCCTTGCCGTCTTCCAGTGAGCCGCATCTGTCAAAGCACCCCATAACTTTAGCTGGGGATTCTGAGGCCATTCTTACAGCATCTTCAAAAGGTATGCCTGCATCTACTGCAACTTTAATGAGTTTGTCCATAGTGGCCAAACTGCCTGCCAAAGATGAATGGTCCCTGAATTTGCAAACGCCGTCTTCAATTATAAAGTCTGAATCAGCTTCTACTTCGCCATCAAACTCGGCATATTTAAGTGCACATGTAACCAAAGACATCATCTCAACACCTTTAAGCTTGTATACAAGCCTCAAAATAGTGCCTGGAAGATGTTTGCCGTCTGCAATTACCTCCACACTCATGTCATCCAGAAGAAGGACGCTTTCAACTGTACCCTCATATTTGTACTCGCCACGTTTGTGGAAACCGGGCATTGCATTATAAAGCTGTGAAACGTGCCTGAAACCTGCATCGTGAGCTTTCTTTACATCTTCAAATTCAGCTTGGGTATGAGTGATGCCGGCAACAATATTTTTACCTCTAAGGTACTTGGCCATCTCACATGCACCATCCAGTTCAGGAGACAAGTCCCATCTTTTTATACAGCTGATATCAGACAGGATTTTCAGATACTCTTCCTTCTCCGGATTCTTTGCTCCAGGAAAATCCTTAACCATTTTTGGATTAAAATACGGTCCTGCAATATGAAGGCCTTTTAGAGGAGTTGCCCCCTCTTTCATAAGCTCTTCACAAATTGTAGCTGATCTGTAAATCTTTTCAGTCTTTGCAGTGTATATAGTTGGAAAAATTGTAGTTGCACCATGTTTCAAATGGACATTTACAGCTTTTTCAAACTTGTCACGTGTACTGTCCTTAAAAGCGTAACCGGCAGCTCCGTGAAGGTTCATCGCCACAAAGCCAGGTAAAATATAATCACCTTTAACATCAACTATTCTTGCGCCAACTCTAGGAAGATCGCTGTTTGCAATCTCCATAATCTTGCTGTCGCAGATAATTACAGATCCTCCTTCAACCAATCCGTTAGGAGTAAGGATTTTGCCATTGATTATCTGTGTAATCATAATGTGCTATTGCTACTCAAAGTTTTTAACAAGTTTACCCATTGCCCAAACTGCACGTACATCAAGATTCTTGTCCAAAAGAAGGATATCTGCATCCTTGCCTCTCTCCAATGAACCTTTTCTGTCAAATACTCCCATAATTTTAGCAGGAGTCTCTGAAATCATACGGCATACATCAAATAGAGGAACCTCTGCCTTGAATGTCATTGTCTGGATCAGACGGTCCATTGTTGCAATACTGCCGGCAAGAGCTGACCTGTCTGCCAATTTGCATACTCCGTCCTCAATAATTACGCGAGGGTCAAAAGCCACCTGGCTGTCACTTGCTGCACAAGCAAGAGCATCAGTGATTAGGGCAGTCTTTTCAACACCCTTAACTTTATAGATTAGGCGAAGAATAGTAGGAGGTACGTGGATACCGTCAGCAATAGCCTCTACTGTCATGTCGTCCATCAAGTAGATAGACTCTACTGTACCCTCGTATTTGTACTCATTCTTCTTGTGGAAGCCCGGCATTGCATTATAGAAGTGGGTTGCATGTGTATAGCCTGCATCAAAGCCTGCTCTGATATCCTCAAACTCAGCCTGTGTATGTGCTACAGAAACCAATATGCCTTTATTGGAAACATATTTTCCAAACTGAAGCGCACCTGGCAGCTCTGGAGATGCATCCCATCTCTTAATGCAGTTGAACTCTTCCAATAGTGGAATATACTCATTTGGATCCGGATTCTTGATATATTCAGGAATCTGTCCGCCGGCCATCTTCATATTGAAGTAGTGTCCCTCAAGGTGAAGGCCCAGTACAGGACTGTCCTTCTCCGCCATAAGCTTCTCTGTAGTACGGGCAGCAGCCTGAATCATCGGGATGCTGGAAGATGAAAGGGTAGGGAAGATACTGGTTGTTCCGTGCTGCATATGGGCATCAACTGCTGTTCTGAATGCCTCTTCTGTACCCTCCATAAAGTCTCTTCCGCCACCACCGTGAACGTGGCTTTCAATAAAACCTGCAAGTAAAAACTGTCCGTCGGCATCAAGGATTTTGATTC
>CALCHD010000078.1 GCA_937901105.1 uncultured Bacteroidales bacterium
ACAAATTCCATTCTTTTATAAAGAGCACCGTCAACCCCTATCATACCGATAATTGTGAGGATAACGTCTTTGCCGCTACAGTTTTTGGGGAGTTTACCAGTAAGGTTAAACTTTATGGCGGAGGGAACATGCTGCTCAAGGAGACTGTGAAGAAATATCATAGGGTAGACAAAGGAAATGTGGAGTTCTATTCTACAGTAAAGTACTTTTTGGTGAAGGATGGCAAGGCTGTGCGGGTGAAGGGTATGAGGGCGTTCAAGAAGCTTTATCCGGAGAAGAAGAAGGTGTTGAGGAAATACAGGATAGAGTTGAGCCATACAGACCAGGATCTCAATAATGAGATGCTATATATTGCATTGGCAAAGTTTGCAGACAACAGCTAAAAGAGGGGTGCTATGAAAAGGATATTGTTTTTTTGCATGATGGTTCTCCTTGCTGCGCAGACTGATGCAGCAGGGCAGAAGGTGGTTCACAGGAATATAGGGCTTGATTCGCTTATGAAGGTTATGCAGGGATTCTGCCAGGGACAGGTGTATTACGTTCCGGGGAGCAATGCTGCATCCTTGAACTATACGGTAGATGCCTCTTCGCCTGGCGTTATTGACAGGATTGTGGGGCTGCTGGGCAAGAGCGGATATACTGTTTCCCATTATGAGGGTGATGTTTATGTACTGCAGGGGGTAGGGCTCAAGGCGGGGCTTCCTGCGGAGTATTTCAAGTTTCCGGTGCAGCAGGAGAAGGACCAGCTCCTTTTGGGCACATTGAAAGGAACTGTAAATGAGGCCTCGGGTGGAGATAAGGTGTATCAGATTGGCGATAAGGATAATGTAAAGAGAGGGGAAAGGGTCTATTTGAGCGGATATGTGCGCAACTACAGGACCGGGGAGCCTGTGGTGGGTGTAACATTGTATGATAATGCCTCAAAGGCTGTTGCCCAAAGCGACCAGCACGGCTTTTACAAGATTATGCTGCCGGTGGGGGATGTGGAGCTGAATGTGGCCGGCTTCTCCCTGGAGGAGACTATATTGAAGCTTAACGTATATAATGACGCCCTGCTGGATGTGATTGTTAAGGAGAAGGTGTTTGCCTTGAATGAGGTGGTTGTAACTTCAGAGGACTACAATAAGGTGAAGAGTGTTTCAATGGGCGTTGAGAACCTGAGGATTAGTGCAATAAGGAAGGTTCCGGTTGTATTGGGTGAGGCAGATGTGGTGAAGGTGCTCCTTACGCTTCCCGGTGTAAAGAGTGTTGGAGAGGCTTCCAACGGATTTAATGTGAGGGGTGGTGCGGTAGACCAGAACCTGGTGCTGTTCAATGGGGGTACGGTGTACAATCCGTCGCATATGTTCGGCCTCTTCTCGGGGTTCAATCCCGATGTTATAAGCGATGTGGAGCTCTACAAGTCATCCATTCCGGTGAATTATGGAGGCAGGATATCTTCTGTGCTGGATGTGAATACCAGACAGGGAAACAACAAGAAGGTGATAGCCTCATTGAGCGCGGGAGCCCTTACAACAAAGGGGCATATTGAGGGGCCTATAGGAAAGAAGACAACATTCATAGCAGGAGGAAGAACAACATATTCAGATTGGCTGCTCAATCTCCTTCCAAAGGATAGCGAATACAAGATGGGTACTGCATCCTTTTATGATATTACTGCTGGGCTTACCCATAATTTCAATGACAAGCATTCTATCCATTTCAACGGATATTATTCAAGTGACCAGTTCAAGTTCAGGGTGAATACCAAGTATGCCTATGAGAATATGAACGGTTCAGTAAGGTGGAGGAGCAATTTCAATACAAAGCACTCAATGGAGCTGGTTGCAGGATATGACAGCTACAATTATCTCACATCAGACTGGACAAACGAGGTTAAGGCATACGAGATGGCATTTGACATCTCCCAGGTTTATGGCAGACTCAAGATGAAGTATATGCCGGTTTCAGGCCACAGCATAACATACGGAGCAGACTTTGTGTCGTATGGCCTTATGCCGGGAAGCTATCTTCCTGTAGGGGAAGGGTCACTGGTGATACCTGAAATTATGGCAGATGAAACCGCCAAGGAGGGAGCTGTGTATGTTGGTGACAACTGGGCAGTGAATGACAGGCTCTCTGTTGATTATGGAGTGAGATATTCAATGTTCAAGTCAAATAAGTTCTATTCTGCGCCGGAGATAAGGCTGTCGGGAAGATACTTTCTAAATGAAAAGCTCTCTTTGAAGGCGGGATTCAACAGCATGAGGCAGTACATCCATATGCTTTCAAATACTGTGGCGGTCTCTCCAACGGATACCTGGAAGTTGAGTGACAAGGACATTGCTCCGCAGAAGGGTTGGCAGATGGCTGCCGGTGCATATACTAATGTGCTGGATGACAAGGTGGAGCTCTCGGTGGAGGCGTATTACAAGAGAATGGACAATTATCTCGATTTCAAGAGCGGTTCAACGCTGGTAATGAACAGCAATGTGGCGGAGGATGTGGTTGGAGTGAAGGGAAAGGCGTATGGCGTGGAGCTTATGGCCTCAAAGCCGCTGGGCAAGTTGAATGGTTGGGCATCTTATACGTGGTCGAGGACAAGGCTTAAGGAGGTTGGAGACAGGGGAACCTCTGCAATCAATAGGGGTGAGTGGTACAATGCGGCGTATGACAAGCCTCATGAACTGAAGATTGTTGCAAACTACAAGTTTACCCATAGGGTTATCCTTTCCGTAAACCTGGA
>CALCHD010000079.1 GCA_937901105.1 uncultured Bacteroidales bacterium
CCTGAAGAGAAGGTTGTAATAGAAAAACTTACCCATAATTTTGAGGCAAGTGCAAGTTTGGCAAAACATATGCAGCTCCTTTATTCACACGGAGCATTGTATCTGGTAAGGAATTCCAACCTGTTGTACCACGGTTCTGTTCCGCTCAATGAAGACGGTTCGTTCAAGTCATTGGAGGTTCAGGGCAAGGAGTATGCAGGAAAGGCATTGTTTGACAAGATAGACCAGGTTGTACGCCAGGCTTATTTTGAAACAGAACACTCTGCGTCAAAACAGTACGGGCAGGATTTCATCTGGTATCTGTGGTGCGGACCGGTATCTCCTCCGTTCGACAAGAACAGGATGGCTACCTTTGAGCGCTATCTCCTTTCAGACAAGGAGGCCCAGAAGGAGCATAAGGGGTGGTACAATGTCCTTAAGAACAATAAGGAGATTTGTGAGAAGATCCTCAAGGAGTTTGGTGTTGAGGGAGAGCCTTCTCATATCATCAACGGACATATCCCTGTAAAGACCTCTAAAGGAGAGAGTCCTATAAAGGCTGGCGGCAAGCTCCTTATGATTGACGGAGGCTATTCAAAGGCCTACCAGCAGGAGACAGGCATTGCCGGCTACACCCTTATCTATAACTCATACGGATTGAGGCTTGTGCAGCATGAGTCGTTTGAATCTACACAGAAGGCTATTGAACAAGGTTTGGATATTATCTCCGAGACCAAGGTTGTGGAGTTTATGGAGAAGAGAAAACTCGTTAGGGATACAGACAACGGCAAGAGGATGATGGAGCAGATTGATGACCTCAAGCAGCTGCTGGTTGCATTCAGAAGGGGTCAGATTAGGTAATGATTGTTATTGTGGGGGCGAAAAATATAACTACCTTTGCCCCCGTTTTTTAATACGTATATTATGAGCTGGTTTAATGACTTGATTACAGGCACCTCTATTGCCCATTCAGTTTTGGTACTGTCGGGAGTAACGGCGCTTGGAGTATTGTTGAGCAGAATTAAAATCTGCGGTGTTTCACTTGGTGTTACATGGATTTTGTTTGTGGGTATTGTTGCCGGACATTTCGGGCTTACAGTTGAGCACAATATCCTTCATTTCATCAAGGAGTTCGGACTTATCCTGTTTGTGTATTCAGTAGGTCTTCAGGTTGGTCCGGGATTTTTCTCTTCATTCAAGAAAGGTGGCCTCACCCTCAATGCAGTTGCTGTGATGATTGTGCTGATGGGTGTTATTATAGCGTATATTATTCACCTGGTAACAGGTACCAGCCTGGTAACTATGGTGGGCGTACTTTGCGGTGCGGTTACAAACACTCCTGGCCTTGGTGCTGCGCAGCAGACATATCTTGAGGCTACAGGCGCTTCAGACCCTTCAATTGCAATGGGTTATGCAGTTGCTTATCCTCTTGGTGTTGTGGGTATCGTAATGTCTATTGTTGTTATCAAGGGCCTGTTTGGAATGACAATGGAGAAAGAGCTGGAGAAGGCTACCGGGTCTAGCGGGGATACCACAAAGATGGCTACAAAATATTCTGTCGGGATTAAGAATGTTGCAATCTTTGGAAAGACAATTGCAGAGCTTCACAGCTTTATTGACAAGGACTTTGTGGTTTCAAGGCTTTGCAGGGAGAACGGCAAGGTGGAGATTCCAACTTCTGATACAAAATTGTATGAGGGAGACAAGCTCCGTGTGATTTCTGTTGATGCAAACAAGGATTCCATTGTTGCTTTCTTTGGTGAGCTTTTGGATATGAGTTCAGACGAGTGGCATGAGATGGACGGCCAGATGGCTACCAGAAAGGTTGTGGTAACAAAACATAAGGTTAACGGAAAGACTCTTGGTGAGCTTAAGGTAAGGTCTGTATTTGGCGTGAATGTTACCAGAGTTACCCGTGCAGGTGTGGATTTGGTTGCGGCTCCAGACCTTGAGCTTCAGATTGGTGACCGTGTGCTTGCAGTAGGTGATGAGAATAAGCTTGAGAGCTTTGCAAATATGGTGGGCAACTCTGCAAAACAGTTGAGGGAGCCTAACTTGCTTGCAATCTTCCTGGGTATTGCTGTGGGTGTTGTTTTCGGTTCAATTCCGTTTATGCTGCCAGGTATGCCGCAGCCTGTGAAGATGGGTCTTGCAGGCGGTCCGCTTATCATTGCAATCCTTATAAGCCGTTTCGGGTACAAGTTCAATATTGTAACCTATACAACCTTGAGTGCCAATATGATGTTGAGGGAGGTGGGTATTTCACTTTTCCTTGCTGCTGTGGGTATCTCTTCTGGTGAGGGCTTTATAGATACAGTTGTAAACAGGGGCGGCTTTGCATGGATTGGCTACGGTGTAATCATCACTTTGGTGCCAATGCTTGCAGGTGCTGCAATTGGAAGGTTTGTGTTCAAGTTCAATTACTTCCAGCTTATGGGACTTATCTCCGGCAGTGGTACAAACCCTTCAGGACTTGCTTATTCAAACTCTGTATCTCCAATCAACCAGCAGGCAGTATCTTATGCTACAGTGTATCCTCTAGTAATGTTCTTGAGGGTGCTTACGCCGCAGATTCTGATTCTGATGGCTTTGTAGCCTGGATTTAAGAAATGTATTTTGAGGTTGGTCCGGCTGGGCCAGCCTCATTTATGTAAATGATATTTGTTTTATGAGCAAAAAGAAAAGGGAGTTTCCCAATACCTATGTGATAATTTTTGGGATTATACTTGTCTGTGCACTTGCTACATGGCTGGTGCCGGGCGGGGAGTATGTAAAGGAGAGTGTGGAGTCTGCCGGAGTGGAGCAGCAGAGTGTACAGTTTAAGGAGGTGCCGTCTGTTGGCCAGTGGTGGACAGTAATGCAGTCTTTCTATAATGGCTTTACAAAACAGGCTGGCATCATATGTTTTATTCTGGTGATTGGCGCTTCTTTCTGGGTTGTAAACAGGAGCAGGGCCATTGATGCGGGGATATTCTCTTTCCTTAATGTTGTAACCAGGCTTGAAAAGAACAGGGCGCTTGCCAAAATTGGTGTGAGCAATATAGTTATAGTGCTCATTATGCTTATGTTCAGCCTTTTTGGTGCAATCTTCGGGATGAGCGAGGAGACCATTGCTTTTGTGGTTATCCTTGTGCCGCTGGCAATATCCATGGGGTATGATTCTGTTGTGGGTGTGTGTATGGTGTATGTTGCGGCCCATGTAGGTTTTGCGGGAGCCATACTAAACCCTTTCACAATAGGAATAGCGCAGGATCTGGCCGGGATTCCAATGTTCTCGGGAATAGAGTACAGGTTCTTCTGCTGGGTGGTGCTTAATGTGATAACTATTGTATTTGTACTCTTCTATGCCATAAGGGTGAAGAGGAATCCCCAAAGGTCCATGATGTATGAGGCGGATGCCCACTGGAGAGAGCAGGTGGGGGCAGCCGGCGGAAATGTTGAGTATTACCGCAACGGGGCCTCTTGGGTCTCTTTTGCAATTGCGCTGGCAGTGGTTGCGGCATTCACCATTGCATATAGCGGCAATACCTGGCTTGCGGTAGGGGCGCAGAAGTATCATACCCCTTGGCTGCTTCCGGCTGTGGCTGCGGCATTTGCTGTGTGTTCAGTAATGGCGCTGCGCAAGTCTGTACATTTCTACATCCTTTCACTGCTGGGCTTTACAATTATATATCTTGTGGTGGGAGTTCTCGGATTCGGCTGGTATATTGGAGAGATTTCTGCATTGTTCCTTTCATTGGGGCTGTTGAGCGGAATGGCAATGGGCTTGAGTGCAAACTCCATTGTAAAGGAGATGATGGACGGTGCAAAGGATATCTTGAGTGCAGCCCTTATAGTGGGGCTTGCGGCCGGCATCATATATATATTGCAGGAGGGACGCATCATTGATACAATTCTCCACTCCCTTGCCGGCACATTGGACGGATCGGGCGAGGCAGGAGCCCTTGGGCTGATGTACATGATCCAGACAGTGATCAACCTTGTCATCCCTTCGGCAAGTGCCAAGGCTGCCATAACAATGCCTATCATGGCTCCGTTCTCTGATATTATAGGTGTGAGCAGACAGGCTACCGTAATGGCCTTCCAGTTCGGCGACGGGTTCACAAATATGATTACCCCAACGTCGGGAGTACTGATAGCAGTTTTGGGAATGGCAAGGATCCCTTATGGCAAGTGGGTGAAGTGGGCACTCCCTTTCATCCTGCTTCTGATTGTGGTGGGATTCCTCCTTCTTCTCCCTACAGTTTATATGCAGCTGAACGGCTTCTAGTCTTCCCGACAGGTGCCACAAATGATAAATTTATCATAATTGCTTGTAGTTTAAGAAATTATTTATATCTTTGCAACCCGATTTAAAATCGGGTATTTGTATAAAGTTAAGATTAACAACAAATTATGCCAACAATTCAACAGTTAGTACGCAACGGTCGCGAGGTGATTGTAGAGAAATCAAAATCACGCGCACTGGATGCTTGTCCTCAAAGACGTGGAGTTTGTGTACGTGTTTACACTACAACTCCTAAGAAACCTAACTCAGCTATGCGTAAAGTAGCTCGTGTTAGATTGACAAATCAGAAAGAGGTGAATGCCTACATCCCAGGAGAAGGACACAACTTGCAGGAGCACTCAATTGTTCTTGTTAGAGGTGGCAGGGTAAAAGACCTTCCTGGAGTACGTTATCACATTCTTAGAGGAGCTTTGGATACAGCAGGTGTTGACGGACGTAAGAAATCACGTTCACTATACGGCACCAAGAGACCAAAAGCAGCTAAGAAGTAAGTCATTAATTTTTTAAAATTTCTACAGAAATGAGAAAAGCAAAGCCTAAAAAGAGGATTCTACTTCCTGATCCAAAATTCCACGATGTGTTGGTAACACGTTTCGTGAATAACTTGATGTTGCAGGGGAAGAAGAGTATCGCTTACGCTATTTTTTATGACGCAATCGACATGATTGGCGAGAAGATGAAAGATTCTGACAAGGCTCCACTAGAAATTTGGAAGAAAGCTCTAGAGAATGTAACCCCACAGGTAGAGGTTAAAAGCCGTAGAGTGGGTGGTGCAAACTTCCAGGTTCCTACTGAGGTACGCCCAGAGAGAAAGATTTCACTTTCTATGAAGAATATGATTCTTTATGCTCGCAAGAGATCTGGCCGTTCAATGGCTGAAAAATTAGCTGCAGAGATACTAGCTGCATACAATAATGAGGGTGCTGCCTTCAAAAGAAAAGAGGATATGCATAAGATGGCTGAGGCCAACAAAGCATTTGCTCACTTCCGTTTTTAATATCTAGATAGAACAAAATGGCAAGAGATTTAAGACTTACCAGAAATATCGGTATCATGGCACATATTGATGCCGGTAAGACAACAACTTCCGAGAGGATTTTGTTCTACACAGGTAAAACCCACAAAATTGGTGAGGTACACGAGGGTGGTGCTACCATGGACTGGATGGTTCAGGAGCAGGAGAGAGGTATTACAATTACTTCTGCTGCTACTACAGCTTTCTGGAAATACAATGGTGAGCAGTACCAGATCAACTTGATCGATACCCCAGGCCACGTGGACTTTACCGTTGAGGTAGAGAGATCATTGCGTGTTCTTGACGGTACAGTTGCTACTTTCTGTGCTGTAGGACGTGTTCAGCCACAGTCTGAGACAGTATGGAGACAGGCAGACAAACACAGGGTTCCAAAGATTGCTTACGTTAACAAGATGGACCGCGTAGGTGCGGACTTCCTTGCTGTAGTATCTGAGATGAAAGAGAAATTGGGTGCAAACGCAGTTCCAATCGCTCTTCCAATCGGTGCAGAGGACAAGTTCCAGGGTATCGTAGACCTTATCGCTATGAAAGGATATTTCTACGATCAGGAGAGCAAAGAGCTTGTTAACTATGAGGTAAGAGATATTCCAGAGAATATGGTTGCAGAGTGCGAGGAGTGGAGAAGCAAGCTTATTGAGGCTGCTGCTGAGCACGATGAGGCACTTATGGAGAAATTCTTTGAGGATCCTGATTCAATTACTTCAGAGGAGATTATTGCTGCTATCAGAAAAGCTACAATTGCTATGGATATCGTTCCTATCACTTGTGGTTCTTCATTCAAGAACAAAGGTGTACAGTTCCTTTTGGATGCAGTAATGAGATATCTTCCTTCACCACTTGATAAAGGTCAGGTAGAGGGTACAAACCCTAACACCAACGAGACAGAGGTGAGGAAGTTCAACGTAAAAGAGCCATTCTGTGCGTTGGTATTTAAAATTGCTACCGATCCATTCGTAGGTCGTTTGGCATTCATGAGAGCTTACTCTGGTAAACTTGACGCAGGTTCATATGTATTGAACACACGTTCAGGCAAGAAAGAGCGTATCTCACGTCTGTTCCAGATGCACTCAAATAAACAGAACCCTATCGAGTTCGTTGAGGCAGGTGAC
>CALCHD010000080.1 GCA_937901105.1 uncultured Bacteroidales bacterium
AGATAACATCGTTGTTATCGATTCTTGCAAGGGGCTTGTTTGTGGGAATTTCAACAGCGTCAAGAGAATAGATTTCTCTGAATTCGTCAACCTCTGTCATTGCAGTACCTGTCATACCTGAAAGCTTTGCATAAAGACGGAAATAGTTCTGGAAAGTAATTGTAGCAAGAGTTTTTGATTCTCTTTCAACCTTAACATTTTCCTTTGCTTCAATAGCCTGATGAAGACCGTCAGAGTAACGACGACCAAGCATAATACGACCTGTAAATTCGTCAACAATAAGCACCTGACCATCTTTTACAACATAGTCAACGTCACGTTTCATAACACCTATTGCTTTAATTGCAAGGTCAAGGTGATGTTGAAGTGTAAGATTTTCAACGTCTGCAAGGTTTTCAACACCAAATGCTTTTTCAGCCTTTTTGATACCTGATTTTGTAAGAGATGCTGTCTTTCCTTTTTCGTCAACAACATAGTCGTATTCTTCGTCTTCAGGTATCATATTTTCGATACCCTGCTTTGCATCAACTTCCTTAACCTTATACATCTTAAGACTTCTTGCAAATTGGTTTGCAACTTTATAAAGCTCGTTTGACTTATCACCCATACCTGAAATGATAAGCGGAGTTCTTGCATCATCAATAAGGACAGAGTCAACCTCATCCACAATCGCATAATGGTGTTTCTTCTGTACAAGGTCTTCAGGGCTGACAGCCATATTATCCCTCAAATAGTCAAAGCCGAACTCGTTGTTGGTACCGAAAGTGATATCAGCACGGTAAGCCTTCTTGCGGGCCTCGGAGTTTGGCTGATGCTTGTCAATACAGTCAACCTTAAGTCCGTGGAACTGGTAAAGAGGGCCCATCCACTCGGAGTCACGTTTAGAAAGGTAGTCATTCACAGTTACAACGTGAACACCTTTTCCAGCCAAGGCATTCAAGAACACAGGAAGTGTAGCAACCAGGGTCTTGCCCTCACCGGTAGCCATCTCTGCTATCTTGCCCTGATGAAGCACAATACCGCCAATAAGCTGCACCTCATAGTGCACCATATCCCAGGTAATAGGGTTTCCGCCAGCAAGCCAGGTATTCTTCCAGATTGCATAGTCACCCTCAATTGTCACAAAATCAGCCTTTGTGCTCAACTCCCTGTCTGCATCAGTTGCCAAAACCTTGATAGTGGCATTCTCCTTGAACCTTCTTGCAGTAGACCTGATAATTGCAAATGCCTCTGGAAGAACCTCCATAAGCACAGTCTCGATAATATCGTCAATCTTCTTTGTAAGCTTGTCAACATCAGTTGCAATACGCTCCTTATCGTCGGGAGAAAGTGTCATATCCTCAAGCTTGCCTCTCAACTCCTTCTTCTTGGCCTCATCTGCAGCAATGCGGTCTGCTATCACTTTTCTTATCCTTTGAGCCTCCGCACGCAACTCATCATCAGACATCTTGTCTATCTTCTCATACGCAGCCAAGGCCTTGTTCAGAATAGGCCTGATCTCCTTCAAATCTCTGTCGGCCTTTGAACCGAACATCTTCTTCAATAAATCTGAAAATCCCATATCTTTATCTTGTCTTCTATTTTTAATTCATGCAAAATCTGGCACAAATACACACTGTGCCAATAACTCGCAAATATAGCAAATCTGAACAATTATACCTAATTTTGCAATACAAACAGGAGATAAATGGAACACACAATTTCCACAAGCGCCGACGGGAGCAACACGCTGCAACTCACCCGCTTCAACGAAACATACCACTCCCGCAACGGAGCCTATACAGAAGCCAGCCACATATACATTGCATGCGGCCTGGACTACCTGTTCAAAAATGGGCCGGCTGCTGATGCCCGCCAGGCATCTCCCGGAATAAATGTCTATGACATTGGACTTGGCACAGCCCTCAACTGCATACTTGCATGGTGCTGGCAGCAGCATCTGATCCGCTGCGGCAAGCCATACCCGCAAATAGCATACTACGGCATAGAAAAATACCCTATACCACCCCAGGAAGCGCTCCAATTGAACTATCCGCAAGTAATTGCAGGGCACCTTGAGAATCTTACCCGCGAAGACGCCTGCCTCTGCAGATACGGCATCCAGCCCCCGCATAAGGCAGACTGCACTCCCATGGGATATCACCATCCCGATGCTGAAGAGATAGCATCTGCATTTGAAAAGATGCACACTTGCGAGTGGGAAAGGAATATAGAGATTACACCCGGATTCATTCTGCACAAGAACCGGGCAGACATAAAAGGGCTTCCATCTGAATACTTTAAAGGATGTGAATACGAAAATGGGCCATCTGCCATATTCTACGACACCTTCTCCCCTGCCACCCAGCCGGAACTGTGGGATGAGGAGATCTTCCGCGCCATTGCCGGCGGATGCTCAAGCGGATCCATACTCACCACCTACTGCAGCAAAGGAACTGTAAAGCAGGCTCTCCGAAACGCCGGCTTCAAGCTTGAGCGCCTGGCAGGCCCTCCGGGCAAACGGCACATGCTTCGCGCATCACTATAACCTGCTGACATTAGCAAAAAAAAAGAGACCGGTCACCGACCAGTCTCTTTGTCTTCTTGCTTATTTTAAAAATTAAGCCTGAACGATAGCACCCATTGGGCAAGCGTTAGCGCAAGTACCGCAATCAGTACACATGTTAGCGTCAATTTTGTAAATGTCGCCTGCTGAAATAGCACCTACTGGACACTCGTCAATACAAGTACCGCAAGCTGCGCAATCCTCTGTAATTTTGTAAGCCATGACTTTAAATTTTATTGTTGTTAATTGTGTTTAAACCGGCGCAAAGATAATAACATTACCGTTAGTATCCAAAAATATCTTCTAGAGAAACCCTCTCCACTTTACCATATTTCTGTGGTGCAAGGGCTTTCATATCCAAATCCTTTTCGGTTCCAAGGATAGCAATAATGTATTTTCTGTCTTTGATCACCTCCTGCTGGAACTTCACAACATCCTGCAGTGTAAAGTTCTGAACCTGCTCAAACAGCACCTTGTTAGGGTCTTCGCTCAAGCCGCGCTTCTGAAGGTTCAGCCAATAGTTGATAACATCTACGCCAAGCATCCTGTTGGTTCTGATGGTTGCAATAATGTTCTCTTTAGCAATATTGAATGCAGCCTCCGACTCCGGCATCTGGTTAATGATCTCGTCGAATGCATTCACAGCATCCATCATCTTGTCATTCTGGGTTGCAATGAAAGAGGTGAAGCTGTAGGTCTCACCAGCTTTTGCAGGAGCTGCATATCGTGCATTGGCAGAATATGCAAGTCCTCTTGCCTCTCTCATCTCCTGGAATACGATAGAGTTCATTCCACCGCCAAAATACTCATTGTACATATTTACGATAGGGGATTTTGCAGGATCAAAAACCTCACCGTCATTAGAGTATGAAAGCATGTAGATCTGTTTTGCGTTGTATGGCGCAATAACAACTTTAGGCTCTGTCACCTGCTGCATCCTGTAAGTTTTCTTGCCCTCAAATTTTGCAAGCTTCTCAGGTGTGCTGTGGTGCTTGCCAATAATCTTAATTACCTGCTCCATCTCCATAGGGCCATAGTAAGTCACCTTCTGCTCATAGTTCAAAGCGCCCTTAATCTGTGCAAGGAGCTCATCAGAAGCCAATTTCTGAATCTCATTATTTGAAAGTACAAATGTTGCAGGATTATCCTTGCCGTAGTTTACATACTGGGTAAGCATTGAGTAGCATGCCCTCTGGTTTGTCTTGCTGTTTACCCTTCTGCGGAACTCGTCAGCCTTGCAGTTGGCAAGAATGGCATCATCACCTTTAACATTTGCAATCTTGTCCTCAATGATTGCAAGAGCTGCCTCCATGTTCTCGCTCAAGCCGTAAACTGAAATATAAACATACTCTTTTCCCACAGTTACAGAAGCGTCACATGCCAAAGCATAAAGCTCTGCATTTATCTGCTCTGCAGTCTTCTCTGCAGTACCAAGATATCTGAAATAGTTTGCAGCGAAAGGAATCACCTTATTGTCATTTGAACCGAATTCCACCATGAACTCAAGCTCAAACAGACCGTTGTCGGTGTTCTTCTTGTATAGCATCTCCATTCCCTCCTTAAGCTCTTTTCTGCTCATCTCGCTGTCAAAGTCTACAAATACAGGCTCAATAGGCTGTGCTGCTGCCGCCTCTGCCTGAATCTGCTGCAAGAATGCGCTCTGCTTGTCTCTGTTGGTTAGGATTGGAGTAATTTTAGGTTTGCTGATAGCAGCAGTCTCGGGAGCCTTGCCCTGCTCCTTATGAATTGACACATAACCGCTTCCCAAATATTTGTTTGCCGCAGCAACAACATCCTCTTTGGTAACTTTAGCCATATTGTCAAGCTCGGCAACCATATTTGCCCAAGGAATATCATAAATGAACGATGTTACAAACTGGTCTGCCCTGAAGCTGTTGCTCTGCATGTTGTTCATCTGATATCTCTTGTAGTTGTTCACCACGCTGGCAATCATAGACTCGTCAAACTCTCCTTTTTTAAGAAGTTCAACCTGCTCAAGCAAAAGGTTCTGCAAATCCTCCAAAGACTGCCCCTGTTTTGGCCTTGCTGTAAGAAGGAAGCATGAATGGTCTGCAAAAGCCTGCACTCCTCCGCCTGCTCCTCCAAGAACTTTCTGTGCCTGGTTAATGTTCACGTCAATAAGGCCTGTCTTGCCATTATTGAGGATGTTCTCCATTACTGTCAGTACAGGCATCTCTTCTGAATTGGCAGCTGGAAGTCTCCATGCCATATAGATGAACGGTGCCTCCTGCCCCTCCAATACAACCTTTACAGGCTCTGCAAGAGGCTCTTCCTGTGGGAACTCAAGCTTCTTCAGATCCTTGTTGGGCTGGAAGTCGCCCCAGTATTTCTCAATTGTTGCAACCATTTCGTCGGGATTAAAATCTCCTGAAACGCAGATTGCGATGTTGTTTGGAACATACCACTCTTTATGGTAGTTCTTGATATTGGTGATTGAAGGATTCTTAAGGTGCTCCTGTGTACCAAGCACACTCTGCTGTCCGTAAGGGTGGTTAGGGAAAAGCTGTGCAAGCATTGCCTCAAGCACTCTTCTGTTGTCCTGTGTCAATGACATGTTCTTCTCCTCATACACTGTCTCAAGCTCTGTATGGAATCCTCTGATCACATTATTCTTGAAACGGTCTGCCTGGATCTTTGCCCAAACGTCAATCTGGTTGCTAGGGATATCCTCTACATAAACTGTCTGGTCATAAGAGGTGTATGCATTGGTCCCTTTTGCTCCAATTGCAGCCATAAGCTTGTCATACTCGTTTGGAATAGAGTATTTTGAAGCCTCATATGAAAGGCTGTCAATAATTTTGTATGCAGCTGCCCTCTCTGCCTCATCAGTTAGTGTGCGGTATACCTCAAACTCCTTCTCAATCTGGTCTAGCAAAGGTTTCTCTGCAGCGTAGTCACTTGTACCGAACTGCTCCGAACCCTTGAACATAAGATGCTCAAAGTAGTGTGCAAGACCTGTAGTCTCTGAAGGGTCATTCTTGGCACCAACCTTCACTGCTATATAGGTCTGAAGGCGTGGCTCGCCAGGATTAACGGTCATATATATCTTAAGGCCGTTGTCCAAAGTGTAGATTTTTGTGTTGAGCGAATCACCAGGAACTGTCTCGTACTGGTATTTGCTTCCGCAGCTGGCAAATATCAGCGCCACTGCCACAACAAATAATTTGAATAATGCTTTCATATTTTGTTAGATTTATTTGTCTGCAAATTTAGTGTTTTGCACTATCTTTGCAAGATAAGTTGACATGATGAGACGATTTTTACACATATTATTTGCTGTTGCAGCCCTCACATTTGCCGTAACCGTTGATATTCAGGCACAAGATGGCACAGACCAGGGGCTTGAGTTCAGCACCAGGGTACACAATTTCGGCAAGATTTCAGTTGCCGAAGGGCCAAAGCACTGCACTTTTGAGTTCAAGAACAACGCCGGCAAGCCAATTGTCATCAACAATGTGATATCATCATGTGGATGCACAGAGCCAAAATGGCCAAGAAAGCCTATCATGCCTGGCGAAGAGGGCAAGATAGAGGTGACATACCTCAACGACCAGGGACCATACCCGTTTGACAAGTCAATTACCGTATACACCTCTGCATCTGCAAAGCCCATAATTCTGCGAATCTCTGGTCTTGCATACGAGAACGAACGCTCAATGAAGGAGATGTTCCCTGTGCAGATTGGCCTTCTGGCCGTAAAGAACAATGTAATCAGAGGAGGGCAGATAAACCAGGGAAACACCAAGAAGGGCAACTTTACAATAGCCAACCTTACCGGCAAGGATGTAAGGCTCTCTTGGGGCAAAATGTCTCCGGGGCTTGAACTTTCACTTCCTCCCGA
>CALCHD010000081.1 GCA_937901105.1 uncultured Bacteroidales bacterium
AGGTGGCACTGGAAAACATCCTGGTTTTGGGGGTAAAATATGGAGAAACTGCCTCCGCGGAAGAAGAATGTCCCGGAAACCGGCACAAAACCGGGAGAAACTGCAGCAGCGGTGCGGAAACATCCTGGTTTTTGGGGTAATTTCGGGAGAAAATCATCCTCACTTTAAAATACTTGCTACAAAGTGCAAAGAGTGTCATATTTTTTTGTATTTTTGCATGATTTTAACCAAAATACGCTTAAATTATGTTACTTATTGCCGATTGCGGTTCTACAAAAGTTGATTGGCGTGCTATCGCAGCTGATGGTACTGTCAAATCAGTAAATACCGAGGGTATCAACCCTGTATTCCTTTCTTCAGAGGATATTTCAAAAATTCTTGAGGAGAAAGTTGTTCCTGCTATTGGAACTGACGTTAAAGAGATTTATTTCTACGGTGCTGGTATCCTAGCTCCAGAGCTTGCAAAGGTATTAAGTGATGCTTTTGACAAAGTGTTCCCTGGCAACAAGTCTTTTGTTGCTTCAGATCTTCTTGCAGCTGCAAGAGCTCTTTGCGGTCACAGCGCAGGTATTGCTTGTATCATGGGTACTGGTGCAAACACATGCTTCTACGATGGTGAGGAGATTGTAAACAACGTAAGAGCCGGCGGATTCATCCTTGGTGATGAGGCTTCAGGTGGAGTTCTTGGCAAGAAACTTATGGCTGATTTCATCAAAGGCCTTCTTCCAAAAGAGATTGAGGAGGAGTTCGTAAAGAGATATGACCTTGACTACATGAAAATTGTACAGAAGGTTTACCGTGAGCCGCTTCCAAGCAAATGGCTGGCTTCATTCTCTCCATTCATCTCTGAGTTCAGGGACAACCCTCACATCAACAACCTTATCAGAACCAGCTTTGACGAGTTCTTCAAACGTAACATCGTACACTACGATTACAAGAACTACCCTGTAAACCTTGTTGGTTCAATTGCCCACTACTATGAGGATATCCTTAAGGATGTGGCTGCACAGAACGGTGCAACTATTGGCAAAATCATCAAGTCACCTATCGACGGCCTTGTTGAGTACCACACCAACGCAATATAATTGAAATATTCTTCCCGACAGCATATTTTGCTGTACGGCAACAATTCTTCCGCGAGGAAGGAAATTGCCGGATGGAAATGAAAATCTGTCGGGAATAAGATACTGACAATATAAATAACACATATTATCATGACAAAAGTTACAGAGCAATCTTCAAATTACGCTAATTTGGATCAGATGACAACTGCAGAGTTGTTGCAGAACATGAACAAAGAGGACAAGACAGTTCCTGTTGCAGTTGAGAAATGTATTCCAGAAATTGAGAAACTTGTAGACGGTATCGTTGAGAGAATGAAGAAAGGTGGCAGACTGTTCTACCTTGGTGCAGGTACCAGCGGAAGACTTGGTATCCTTGACGCTTCTGAGATCCCTCCTACATACGGTGCTCCATTTGATCTTATCATCGGTCTTATCGCAGGTGGTGACACAGCTATCCGTAAAGCTGTTGAGAATGCCGAGGATGACTGGGATGGCGGTTGGAGAGACATGCAGCCTTACAATGTTAACGAGAACGACGTAGTTGTAGGTATCGCTGCCAGCGGTAGTACTCCTTACGTTATTGGTGCTGTTAAAGAGGCTAGAAAACGTGGTATCCTTACCGGCTGTATCACTTGTAACCCAGGTGCTGCTGTAGCTGCAGAGGTAGACGTTCCAATCGTAGCAGTTGTAGGTCCAGAGTTTGTAACTGGTTCAACCAGAATGAAATCAGGTACTGCACAGAAACTTATCCTTAACATGATCTCTACTTCAACTATGATTAAGATGGGTCACGTTAAAGGCAACAAGATGGTTGACATGCAGCTTTCAAACGCTAAACTTGTAGACCGCGGTACCAGAATGATTATGGGTGAGACTGACATTACAGATTACGAGTACGCAAAATCATTGCTTCTAGAGCACGGTTCTGTAAGAAATGCAGTTGACTTCTATAACAAACAGAAATAATTGATACTTAAAAGAACTCATTAAGGAGATTCTGTTCAATGGATTCTCCTTTTTGAGTTTTCTTTATAAAAACATACAATGTTCAAGCAGAAATATTCATCACATCTGTTGGAGAAGGCAGTTGACGAGTTCGCATCGCTTCCAGGCATTGGAAGGAAGAGCGCCTTGAGGCTTGCGCTGCATCTTCTGAAGCAGCCGGTTGAGAATATTGAGCGTTTTGGAACATCCTTCATAGCGCTGCGTAAAGGTGTGAAATATTGCAACACCTGCAATATGATTACTGATGACAATTTATGTGCAGTATGTTCAGATACCCGCAGGGACAAATCCGTAATCTGTGTGGTTGAGAGCATAAGGGATGTGTTGAGCATTGAGAATACAGAGCAGTATAACGGACTTTATCATGTCCTGGGCGGAATAATTTCCCCAATGGACGGCATTGGACCTGCAGATTTGCCTATCGGGAAGCTGATAGAGAGAGTTCAGGAGGGGGATGTGAAGGAGGTTATCCTTGCTTTGAGTACAAGTATGGAGGGTGAAACAACTTCATTCTTCCTGTACAGAAAATTAAGTGCATTGAATATTAAAATCAGTACTATAGCACGCGGTGTCGGGTTTGGTGATGATCTTGAGTATACCGATGAGCTTACTCTCGGCAAGTCTATCCAGAACAGGCACCTTTTTAAAATTTAATCAACTTTTATGAATTCAACTATTCTACTAATCACTTTTGTACTGTATACCTTGCTCCTATTTGGTATTGCTTGGTTGACCAGCCGCAATGCAGACAGCAAGACTTACTTTACAGGTAACAAAAGCTCAAACTGGTTCCTAGTTGCTTTTGGTATGATTGGTTCATCTATGAGTGGTGTATCTTTCATGTCATTGCCAGGTAACGTAATCAACGAGAACTTCTATTATATGCCAATGGTATTTGGTATGTTCTTCGGTTACTTGATTATTGCTTTCCTTCTTTTGCCTTTGTACTTTAAATTGAATCTTACTTCAATTTATACTTACCTTGAGCAGCGTTTTGGAACTCACAGCTACAAGACAGGAGCATCTTTCTTTATCATTTCAAGACTATTGGGTGCTACAGTAAGAACTTTCCTTGTAATATTTGTGCTTTACAACTTTGTTCTTGAGCCACTTGGCGTTCCATTCGTTGTTGCTGCAATCGTATTTGTAGGTTTGGCTATCCTTTACACAATGAAGGGTGGTGTTAAGACTATCATTTACACAGATACAATGCAGACTACTTTCATGATTCTTGCAATCGTGTTCTCTGTAGGCGTTATCTGCAAACAGCTTGATTGGAATGTTATGGATATGCTTAAGAACGTTCACGAGAGCCACTTCTCAAACATGTTCAACCATGATTCAGCAGCTGCAACAAACTGGATTAAGAGATTCCTTAGCGGTGTCCTAATCCCGATAGCAATGACTGGTCTAGATCAGGCTATGATGCAGAAGAGCTTGAGCTGTAAGAACATTAAAGAGGCTCAGAAGAACGTTATGACTTCAATCCTTATGATGATTCCTATCAATTTGTTGTTCGTAACCCTAGGTGCAGTTCTTGCAATCTTTATGCAGAGTCACCCTGAGCTTATTGAGGCAGTAACTACTGCAGCAGGTAAACTTGAGGCTGACAAGATCTTCCCTACAGTTGCCCTTACACTTGGCCCAGTTGTAGGTGTGATTTTCTTCGTAGGCCTTATTTCTGCAGCTTACCCTACTTGTGCAAATGCCCTTACTTCACTTACAACTTCAACTTGTATTGACCTTGTAGGCATTGAGAAACATGGTTGGGATGATGATAAGAAGAAAAAGGTAAGAATGAACGTTACTTACGTTATGGCAGCTTTGTTCGTATTGATGATCTGTGTATTCAACATCCTTAAGAACGACGCTGTGATCAACATGGTATACCAGATTGCATCATATACTTATGGTCCGCTTCTTGGCCTGTTCATGTTGGGTATCCTTACCAAGGTTAAGATTCAGGATAAAGTTGTACCTTATGTTTGTGTTATTGCACCAGTTATCTGTTTCTTCATTGAGAACTACGTATTCAGCTTTGGTTTCTCATTGATCGCAGTTTGTGCAGGTATCACAATGGGTGGTCTTTTGATCTTTAGAAAGAAATAAGGAATGACAAACTTTGAGCTTCTGATTCTTGCCATAAGCCTTACATTTGATACTTTTGCAGTATCAGTTGGTGGCGGAATCTCAATGCCAAATATGAAACTCTCAAGGAAGGCTATGGTTATAGCCTTCTTTGGTGTTTTCCAGGCAGCATACCTTTTTGCCGGCTGGTTTGCAGGTGACAAGGCCGCGTCTTTTATTGTTGAGTGGGACCATTGGGTTGCATTTGTTATCCTGACATATTTGGGTGGAAAGATGTTCCTGGGAGCCATTAAGGGGGATGATTCTGAAGAGGAAACTTCAAAAAGGGATTTTCTCTGCTTAAAGAGGCTTGCAGTACTGGCTACAGCTACCAGCATTGATGCAATTGCAGTAGGTGCTTCACTTGCAATGCTTGACATCAGTCCGCTACAGATTGGCTACGCCACTTTCTTTACCTTTATTGCTACTGCTGTTGCATCTTACATCGGTTTGCAAGGCGGCAGCAAACTGGGCCACAAGGCCGGCAAGAAAGCCGAAATCTGGGGAGGCGTAATCCTCATTGTCATAGGCATGAAGATCCTCATAGAACACGTCATTACATTCTAATACCTGGCCCTCAGAACTGCTCCGGGGGCTTTTTTTTGCTCCTTGGCGGCAGTTTCTCCCGATTTTGTGGCGCTGTTCATGGACATTTTGTCCATAGAACACATTTCCTCCACATTCTGCCGCCTATTCATGGATGTTTTGTTCTCGGCACTCATTTTATCCACATTCTGCTGCATATTCATGGATATTTTGTCCATGGAACACATTTCCTCCACATTCTGCCGCCTATTCATGGATGTTTTGTTCTCGGCACTCATTTTATCCACATTCTGCTGCATATTCATGGATATTTTGTCCATGGAACACATTTCCTCCACATTCTGCCGCCTATTCATGGATGTTTTGTTCTCGGCAC
>CALCHD010000082.1 GCA_937901105.1 uncultured Bacteroidales bacterium
TTATTGTGCATATCAATGTTAAGGGCAGAGAGATTTGCATAAGATAACAGAGCCCTGAAATCATATTCTGCACCATTAAGGAAATTTTCCTTCAATGACACCCTTCCGTCAAATGAAAACTTGAAATTAGGATCATTTGACACCAAAGAACCTTCAAACTCCCTGTCTGAATAGACGCCCTTTCCTTCAATGCCAGAATAATTGTATCCATACAAATAAATGTTCTTTACAGAGACAGTATCAACATCTATTTCCATGCCGCCACCCCTTCTGAACAGAACATTAAGTCGAGTGTCTGCTGTGGTTTCACCCAAAATTCCCTTGTTGATAATATAGCCCAAGTTTACATTGTCCATTGAAACTGATCCATGGAAACGTGACCCGTACTTCCTCTCATTGCGGAACAGAAGGTCAATATCACAGTTTCCTTTATTGGAAAGCACCTTTCCATCAATGACAAAATCATCGACAAGACCTGTTAGAGTTCCCCTATAGGCAAACTTTTCGCCAGGGGCCAAAGCCGCAAGAGCCTTATTTCTAGGAATGTTGTTAATGGAAGCAACAATAGATGCAATATCCTTGAATGTGGTAGAGCTGTTGCGCACTTCAACAACGGCCATAGTACGGGAAATGTCGGGTAGACCCTGCATCCTAACTTTAAAATCCAGGAATGAATTGCCGGATTCTGAAGTAACTACAAGATTATTTGACCTCAAGTCCCTTACAGGTCCCCTAACCTCTCCATCAATAAAAAAAGCCAGTCTGCTGTCTGCAAGTGAAGGGGATATTTTTCCTATAGTCTGGAAATTAAGATATGAATCCTCCATATTAAGGCCCAGCTCAACTTTTTGAGTAAATTGGGAGAAATCTTTTGAGGAAGAGTATTTCATGTAGAAATACTTTGAATTTATCACAGAATACTTGTCTTGAAGGTAAAAATCACCCACCATAACCTCTTTCCCAGAAATCCTTGCTTTTCCCGACAGATTTACAAGTGCCATACCGCTCTTGTCCTCGCCGGCAATTCTGTTGATGCACGCATAAAGAGTATCTGACTTGAGATGGACATCACTGATGTTGATATTGATGTCTCTTACATCAAGATCTGCAAAATTTATGATATTGTCCCCTTTGAAGCGGTATCTGGTGTGATTCTTCATTGTAAACCTGAAATTCTTTACAAGCAAAGTATTTGCAAGAAGATTTGGAGCCGACGCAGAAGTATCCTTTACTTTATTTTTATCAAGCTTGAATATTCTGTCCAGATTAGAACGCCTGTCTGCTTCTGTCTGGAGATTGAACTCACCTCCATTAACTACAATCTTATTGAGCTTAATTTCACCTTTAAGCAAATCAGAAATATGAAGATTTACGGAAAGCTTGTCTACAGCCATTAAAGTGTCTGAATATCCCCTGGCACTCTTCAATGAATCCAAAAATGGGGTCTGGTCTGTAGATACGACAGATATATCCTTAACAATCAATTTGTTAAAAAATACATAATATACTTTTCCTACTGATATCTTGCCGTTGATATTGTTTGAAACAGCATTTACAGCCTTATGGGCAAGCCAGGTCTGTACTTTTGGGAACTGTACAAAAATAAGGATACCTGCCTGTAGTGAAACAAGCACGACTATGACAGCTACCACTATTTTTATAAACTTTTTGATAAAATTCTGTTTTAAGTATCCCCAAATAGCAAATTTAATCAAAAAAACTGACTAGATTTGCATTATTATTAAAATCTTTATGAGCTATTTAATTTTAGGTATTGAGTCTTCATGCGATGATACATCCGCTGCAGTTATCAGGGATGAATATCTTCTATCAAACGTAATGGCAAGCCAGGAAGTTCACAGAAATTATGGCGGTGTAATTCCAGAGCTTGCTTCACGTGCACATCAGCAGAATATCCTTCCTGTAGTGGACCAGGCATTAAAAAATGCAGGGGTAACAATGGATGAAATAGATGCCATTGCATTTACCAGGGGTCCGGGTCTTCTGGGATCGCTGCTTGTAGGAACATCCTTTGCAAAAGGACTCTCTATCTCCACCGGAAAGCCATTGGTTGAGGTGAACCATCTTCAGGGACATATCCTGTCACACTTCCTTAAAGAAGAGGGCAAGGAGAACAGGTCTCCAGAGTTCCCTTTCCTTTCACTGCTGGTTTCAGGAGGGCATACACAGATTGTTAAAGTAACTGATTACCTTAACTTTGAGGTAATCGGACACACCATAGATGATGCTGTTGGAGAGGCATTTGACAAATGTGCCAAAATGATGGGGCTAGGATATCCAGGAGGACCTATTGTAGACAAGCTGGCAAAAGAGGGCGACGAGAACCGCTTCAAATTCTCAAAGCCCCATATCCAGGGTCTTGACTACAGTTTCAGCGGAATAAAGACATCATTGCTTTATTTCCTCAGGGACCAGCTTAAAGAGAACCAGAACTTCATTGAGGAGAACAAGGCTGATATCTGCGCCTCATTCCAGAAACACCTCATTGACATACTTTTAGACAAGCTTGTGAAAGCTGTTAAAGAGACAGGCATCAGGCAGATTACCATTGGAGGTGGAGTATCTGCAAACTCCGGCCTGAGGGAGAGAATATACAATGAAGGCGTAAAGAGAGGATGGACAACATTCATCCCAGAATTCAAGTTCACTACAGACAACGCAGCAATGATTGCAATGAGCGGATTGTGCAAATTCCGCCTTGGCATGACATGTCCAATAGATGCAGCCCCAATTTCAAGGGCAGCTGACATGAAATAACGGGTGGAGCAATCCACCCTTTCAATTGACAATTTATGAAAGAGGTAGAAGTTGTATTTCCTGCAAAGTTTAATCCAACAGAGAAAGATATAATAGCTGCCTGTGAAAAGGCATTGAGGGCACGTCCTGGTGCAGTAATATCGCACGAGGTAAGAAAGCGCTCTCTTGATGCACGTGGCGGTGACATCAAATTCAGATATAGGGTAAATGTAGCCCTCCGCGGCATGGAACCTATTGAACCATTTAAACTTGCAGAATTCAAGGATGTGCACAATGCAGAACCTGTAATTATAGTGGGATGTGGCCCTGCAGGCCTCTTTGCTGCGCTCAAGCTTGTACAGCTGGGCCTCAAGCCTATAATCCTGGAACGTGGAAAAGATGTGCACCAGCGCAAATTTGATATGGCCAGGCTTTCACGTGAACAGAAAGTAAATCCCAATTCAAACTACTGTTTTGGAGAAGGAGGAGCCGGTACATTCTCTGATGGAAAACTATACACCCGTTCTACCAAAAAGGGTGACATAAGGGAGATTCTCCACTTGTTCGTACACTTTGGGGCAGATCCTGCAATCCTAATAGAATCGCACGCTCACATAGGAAGCGACAAGCTTCCCCGTGTAATTGAGAATATGCGCAACTGTGTAATTGAACACGGTGGTGAGGTGCATTTCAATTCTCATGTAGTGGACTTTGTGCAAAATGTTGACAAATGGGATGCAGTTGTGGAAGAAGTAAATCTTCCCGATAGTGATTCATCGGGAAGAAAAATATACACCGCAAAAAATATCATACTCGCTACAGGGCACTCTGCCAGAGACATTTACGAACTGTTCAACAGCAAAAGATGGACTATTGAGCCTAAAGGTTTTGCCCTTGGAGTGCGTGTTGAGCATCCGCAGTCTTTGATAAACAACATCCAGTACCACGGAAAATATCAGCCATACTTGCCTACTGCAGAGTATTCACTAGTAGCACAGGTTGACGGCCGAGGAGTATTCTCTTTCTGCATGTGTCCTGGAGGAATACTTGTTCC
Source organism: uncultured Bacteroidales bacterium (assembly GCA_937901105.1). GTDB lineage: Bacteria > Bacteroidota > Bacteroidia > Bacteroidales > UBA932 > Egerieousia. The sequence goes on from CALCHD010000082.1 coordinate 3,812, forward strand.
GGCGGCAACATCAGAAGGAGAAATGGTATTGAACGGAATGAGCAACTCTGCCCGAAACTCAAAATGGGCAAATTCAGGTGTTGTAGTACAGGTAAATCCGGAAGATGTTCCGGAATATGCAGAACACGGGCCATTGCAGGTATTGAGATTCCAGCAGGATGTTGAGCGCAAGCTGTTTGCAAACAGCAACAGCATTATAGCTCCAGCCCAGAGAATGGAAGACTTCTGCCGAGGCATAGTATCAAAAGACCTTCCAGAAACATCATACAAGCCAGGAGCCTACCCTGCACCACTCCACGAGCTGCTTCCTCCGTTTGTAGCAACCCGCCTGCAGAAGGCATTCCCCGAGTTCAACAAAAAGATGCGAGGCTACTACACCAACAAGGCTTTGCTTCTTGCCGTAGAGTCCCGCACATCATCACCTGTAAGGATTCCAAGAGACAAAGAAACCATGCAGCATATCTCACTCCCAGGTATCTACCCTTGCGGAGAAGGCGCAGGCTACGCAGGAGGAATAGTCTCATCCGCAATGGACGGAATCAACTGTGCAGTGAAGATATTTTCTGAAAATAATCAGTAAAGCAGAGTCTCGGGAGAACAACCCAAAACTGTAGCCAAATTAAATAAAGTTCTGGCCTCAGCCTTTCCAAGGTCTTGGGCTCCTTGTTCATACGCTCTAATCATACGCAAAGAAACACCTGAACGTGTTGCCAGTTCCTGCTGTGTAAACCCGGCATTTTTACGTAAACTCTTTAAAATATTGTGAGCTGCTGAACGTGCTTTCCCAATTATTTCATAAGCTGCTTCAACAAACTTTGATATATCAGCTTCATGAAATGTACTGTACATTTGCAAAACTCTTTTAATAGTAAGGCCGGATCTTTGGATAAAAGAGAAAGAAAAGTTGCTCACCCATTGGAAATGCGCCAATGCCCAACCAGCCCAATAGACATCTGAATAATTGTCAGGAAGATAATCCACTTCATGAGAATTGACCTTCTGATACACAAAAACAGTTTCAGCCAATTCTATTCCCGACAGACCTGCAATATATTGCGGATTGCCTTTTTCAAACTGACATGCAACATCAGAAGCAAGAAATGATTCGTAAAACTCTTCAATATCACCTTCATAGGCTTGAGAACCATAATCCAGCATTACAGCAAAATTATTCATTGCATCCTCAAGATATATTTCATCGTAAGCGTGTATCATCATTCTTCCAACCGTTTCTGATTATATCAATAACATAGACATCATCAATTACAGGAGTTAAAGTTTTTTCAATCCTGAATGCATTTCTTGCACTCCTGTCCCTGGCAACTTTATTAGGATAGTAAACCTCATTTGCCGCTACAATTGGCTTCTCAAATTTGAGGTATGAAAATGCTCTCTTGCTTTTAATTACAATCTGCTCCCCCAATTTACCCAAATACATAGCCTTGCGCAGTTGCCTTAAAGAAATTGTATTATTGATAAAATCCTGTGTAAAAGCAAAATAAGAATCATCAGCCCTATAACCTCTGATAACATCATAATCCCGATAACTGGGCAGGAAATTTTCAAGAATATAGTTGTGCGCTTCTGCCGGTAAACCGTTTTTCAGAACAAAAGTTCTGTTCTGCAAAAGAATTGCAAGCCAATTAAGAATATGATAATCATCACTTTGAAGATCAAGAACTTTCAAGTCTTCCAAATTTAATGTGTACATATTGGCAAAGCCATCTCTACCTTCAGAACAAGCCCATTCTTTAGCCAAATCCAAATGTTCGGTGCAATAGAAACCCAATCCATAATCATTTTTTGGATTTCCTACACCAAACGCAGGCGACTTGATTATTTTATCTGACCCATGATAAAGAATCATAATATCTCTTTTAACTATCGTTATAACGTTACTATTATTGCAAAGTTAAATAAAAGTATCAGAAATGCAATTATTCTTCCTAAATTTACAAAAACAGTAAACATAAATCTAATGAAAAAAATTTTCGCATTACTGATAATAAATATTCGGCGACTACCAGTTATATCTGCTTACTTTTGTAAAAGTACACACAGATACAGGTTGGCCAGGATACTGCATTGGTGAATTGCACTCAATCAGGGAAGGCAAACACGAGGTAAGCACTTATGAAGTGGAGATGAGTGAGTGAGTAAATTAAATTATCTCCTCGCAAATATTGCCAATCTTGGATTTGTCATACGGCCTCTCCACACGGATGTAGTTGCCGGTATAACCATACATCATACCACCTTTCTGGGTTGACTC
>CALCHD010000083.1 GCA_937901105.1 uncultured Bacteroidales bacterium
GCTCCTGTACATGTGAATGTTTCGGTATATCATAATGATGAGCTTGCAAAGTTGTCGGGAAGCTATAACAGCTTTTCGCTGCTTTGCAGAGAAGGGGAGTTCCAGAAGGTTGAAGGTGTGGAGTATGCAGGTGAAACGGTTGCCGTGAGAGTTAAGGGGAAGAAAGGTGAGAGTGCGGCAGGCAAGTATGTATTTATGTCGGGAATAGGCAATACTGATGATGTTTATATGGCAAAGGTTGGGAATGATGGTGTTGCCCTGCTGCATACATGCAGCATAATGGGCAGGAGGGACCTTGTGCTTGAAGTGGCGGGAGATACATCTGTTGCTTATAATGTGGAGATAATGCAGAAGGAATATGCCCGTTCTGTAGTACAGATTCCGTTGCTGGGACTGGATGGACAGATGGAAAAGGCATTAAAGGAGAGGGGGCGCAGGATGCAGATTTCCAGAATGTTTGTTCCTGATACACTGTTTGATATGGGGAAGGTGAAGGAGAAGATGTTTGAAGGGAATACGCCAAGGCTGATATATAATCTTGATGACTATACCAGATTCCAGAATCTTGAGGAAACTTTGCGCGAATATGTGAAGTACGCAAGGGTGAGGAGGAATGGTGTGGAGCCTGAAATTAAGGTGATTTGGGAGGAGAACGGACGTCCTCTGGTACTGCTTGATGGAGTTCCTGTGAATGACCATTCGGCGGTTCTGGCATTGGACCAGCATCTTGTAAAGCAGATAGCAGTTTATCCTGTGAGGTATATGCTCAATCATTTCATGTATGATGGAATTGTGAGCTTTATTACGTATAAGGGAGATATGGGTGGCATAAAGCTCCCTAAAAATATGAGTGTTGTGGAATTTGACGGTGTGAGCTGGCCCTTGGCGCTGATTGGTGGAAAGGGGGATTTGTGGGAAAACCATCCGAATTTCATGTCTACAATCTACTGGAATCCAATAGTTGAGATACCTGCAGGCGGAGAGTTTGAGTTCCGCTGGACGCTTCCGCAGTATAAAGGGGAATTCAATATAGTTGTTGAAGGTGTGGACCAGGCCTGGAATGAGGTTTATGGCACAGGCGGTTTTGAAGTGAAGTAGATTTTGTACCCCCGGGCGGAATCGAACCGCCACCCTGAGAACCGGAATCTCATATTCTATCCTTTAAACTACAGGGGCAGGCGTGTGTGTACGCAAGAAGTTGCAAAATTAGCAAAATGAGGTGTTTTTCCAAAAATTGCTATATTTGCGCCTTGAAAAAACTAATACCTACAATTTATTGATTATGAAAGCATACGTTTTCCCTGGCCAGGGTTCTCAATTTACCGGAATGGGACAGGAACTGTACAACAGCAATCCTGTAGCCAAAGAGATGTTTGAGAAGGCTAATGAGATTCTTGGCTTCAGAATTACAGATATCATGTTCAACGGTACTGCCGAGGAACTTAAACAGACAAAGGTTACCCAGCCTGCGGTTTTCCTTCATTCGGTGGTTTTGGCAAAGTGCCTTCCTGATTTTGCTCCACAGATGGTTGCGGGCCACTCTTTGGGTGAGTTCTCTGCTCTTGTGGCTGCCGGTGCAATGAGCTTTGAGGATGGCCTTGTGCTGGTTTCAAAGCGTGCAATGGCAATGCAGAAGGCTTGTGAGATGCAGCCTTCAACTATGGCTGCCGTTCTTGGAATGGAGGCCTCAAAGATTGAGGAGATATGCGCTGCAACAGAGGGTGTTGTTGTGGCTGCAAACTATAACTGCAACGGCCAGATTGTAATTTCAGGTGAGGTTGAGGCTGTGAACAAGGCTTGCGTTGCCCTTAAGGAGGCAGGAGCAAAGAGGGCACTTGTATTGCCTGTGGGTGGTGCATTCCACTCTCCGCTTATGGATCCTGCAAGGGTTGAGCTTGCCGAGGCTATTGAGAAGACAGCTTTTGTTGCTCCGGTATGCCCTGTTTACCAGAATGTTGATGCAAAGCCGCATACAGATCCGGCAGAGATTAAGGCAAACCTTCTTGTGCAGCTTACTGCACCTGTGAGATGGACCCAGTCTGTTGAGAATATGGTTGCAGACGGTGCTGCCCATTTTACAGAGGTTGGACCAGGTACTGTCCTTCAGGGACTTATAAGCAAAATCGCAAAAGGTGTTGAGGTGGAGGGTATCCAGTAATCCTCTTCCCGACAGAGATATTTTTACACTTTCAGGGGTTTTTATAAAGGGCTGCCTGCGGGCAGCCCTTTTTTCTATGCCCATTAGGACGTCGTCTTAATGGGCACTTTTATTGTTTGCCATTTTGACGTCGTCCTAATGGGTACGCGGGTGTGGAAGATATTTTCTGTCGGGATGAAATATATTGGATTTTCCTTCCCAAATTGGATTTTATTTAGTACTTTTGAACGATTTTTGATTATTCACTATAGGTGGATTTTCACTTGTAGTGGGCAAAAGACTATCAGATTAAAATATTAAACTTAATTATACAATATTTAATTCGGTAAATATGGCTAAAGAGAAACAATTCATTACCTGCGACGGTAACTATGCTGCGGCACACGTGGCATACATGTTCAGTGAGTTGGCAGCCATCTACCCTATTACTCCTTCATCAACTATGGCGGAGTTGGTAGACGAGTGGTCAGCTTTTGGCAAAAAGAACATTTTTGGCGAGCCTGTAAAGGTTGTTGAAATGCAGAGTGAGGGTGGTGCAGCTGGTGCTGTTCACGGTTCACTTCAGACTGGTGTTCTTACTACAACTTTCACTGCTTCGCAGGGTTTGTTGCTTATGATTCCTAACATGTACAAAATTGCGGGAGAGCTTCTTCCTACAGTTTTCCATGTTTCTGCAAGAGCACTTGCTTCACACGCTCTATCTATCTTTGGTGACCACCAGGATGTAATGGCTGCTAGACAGACCGGTTTTGCATTCTTGGCATCTGCTTCTGTTCAGGAGGCAATGGATATGGCTGCTGTTGCACACCTTGCTACTATCAAATCTTCTGTTCCGTTCGTTCACTTCTTTGACGGTTTCAGAACTTCACACGAGATTCAGAAAATTGAGGCTATCGACGCTGAGGATCTTAAGAAGATGGTAAGTACCAAATCATTGGCTAAATTCCGCGCTAGAGGCCTTAACCCTAACGCTCCTGTAACCAAAGGTACTGCCCAGAACTCAGACGTATACTTCCAGAACAGAGAGGCTTGTAACTCATACTATGAGGCAGTTCCAGATGTAGTTGCAAGATATATGGGTGAGGTTAGCGAGCTTACTGGCCGCCGTTACCTTCCATTTGATTACTACGGTGCAGAGGATGCAGAGAACGTAATCATTGCAATGGGTTCAGTAACTGAGACTGTAAAAGAGGTTGTTGACCACTTGATGGCTAAAGGCAAGAGAGTTGGTGTTGTTACAGTTAGACTTTACAGACCTTTCTCAGCTAAATATTTCCTAAGGGCTCTTCCTAAAAACGTTAAGAGAATTGCTGTTCTTGACAGAACTAAAGAGCCAGGTGCAGTTGGTGAGCCTCTATATGTAGATGTAAAATCAATGATTGCTGAGCACGGCCTTAATGTTAAGGTTGTTGGCGGCAGATATGGTCTTTCTTCTAAAGACACATCTCCTGCTCAGATTATTGCTGTTTACGAGAACCTTGAGGCTAAAGAGCCTAAGAATGACTTTACTATTGGTATCGTTGATGACGTTACCTTCAAGTCACTTCCTCAGCTTGAGGAGATCAGCTTGGCTAAACCTGGTACTGCAGAGCTTAAATTCTACGGTTTGGGTTCAGACGGTACTGTAGGTGCCAACAAGAATACCATCAAGATTATTGGTGAGAACACAAACAAATACTGCCAGGCTTACTTCGATTACGATTCTAAGAAATCAGGCGGTTTCACTTGTTCACACTTGAGATTCGGTGATGCTCCTATCACTTCTCCATACTTGGTTTCTACTCCAGACTTCGTAGCTTGCCACGTTCCTTCATACCTTGGCAAATATGATGTTATGAGAGGTATCAAGAAAAACGGTACTTTGTTGCTTAACAGCTTGTGGGATGTAGAGGAGACTCTAGAGAGAATTCCAGACCACGTTAAAGCTGAGATCGCACACAAAGATGTTAATTTGTACATTATCAATGCTACCAAGATTGCTGAGGAGATTGGTTTGGGCAACAGAACCAACACTATTCTTCAGTCTGCATTCTTCAAGATCTCTGAGATTATCCCTTATGAGGTTGCAGTTGCTGCAATGAAGAAAGCTATTGACAAGAGCTACGGCAAGAAAGGTGAGAACATTGTTAATATGAACTACGCTGCAGTTGACAGAGGTGGCGAGTACACTAAAGTTGAGATTCCTTTCGAGTGGAAAAATATCTCAAGAGGCAAATTCGTTCCAGATTCATTCAAACGTGTTGCTCCAGAGTGGGTTAAACATGTAGCAGACGTTGTAAATGCACAGTGCGGCAATGACCTTCCTGTAAGTGCATTCAAAGATATGGCTGACGGTGTTATCCCTGCAGGTACTGCTGCATACGAGAAACGTGGCATTGCAACCCATATCCCTGAGTGGAACGCAGAGAACTGTATCCAGTGTAACCAGTGTTCATTCGTTTGTCCTCACGCTGCTATCCGTCCATTCCTTCTCACAGACGAAGAGGCTGCAGCTGCTCCAGAGGG
>CALCHD010000084.1 GCA_937901105.1 uncultured Bacteroidales bacterium
GAAGATCCTTATATTTCTCCAGTATTGATTTGGCAACGTCATTCAACGGCACACGAACAGTTACAGGCCGGTTCTCATTCGTTTTCCTGGCTATATATTCGACAAATCCGTTCACCACATTTGCCTTTATCATCGCCCATAGATCCGACACGCGACATCCGATAACGCTTTGGAATATGAATATATCCCTTTACCGCTCCAGATGCAGATGTGCCGACAAATCGGCTTCATGAAGCTGTTTTCTTTCGGCAAGAGTGATGTAATACGGTGTACCTACCCGTTCTCCGCCGGAGCAACATCCGGTTGGAAGACTACCCCCAACCGGGAATTACCTCAAATCAGTAACCACCGCCGTAGGGAAATCCTCTGCGCGGAAGACAAACTGCTGCGGGTCTGCTTGAGGCAGTTTGGCGCAGCTTTTTATTCTGATTGTATATTTGGCACCTGATTTTGCCTTGAGTACAATCTTGCGGGGAATGCCTTGGGAATCGGCTTCAGAGGCAGACACTTCATAATTGCTGTCCGAGCCTATGAGTACGGCAAACGGGTTTGCAATTCCGGCCGCTCCGGCTGCCGCATCCTGGAGAATCACCTCGTCTATTGCCTTCTGGTAAATGCACATTACTGCACCGTCTGAAAGCACTGTAGCATCCTGCGTCTCCATCCTGTATTTCTCACCTGAAGTTACAATTGTTCCCTGCGTCATATATTGTGATGCAGAATTGCCGGATGCGGCAGAGGCACCTGTGGCGCCGGCAGTTTCAGCCTCAAAGCTGAAAGTTAAAGTGGCGCCGCCTATAAGGAGCGCCACCAAAGCATTTATAAGTACATTAGCCATAAATATCCTTTATATTTGCCAGTCGGGCATCCAGTTCGCTCAAGTCTGCCACCAGAACCTGTCTGGCCTTGCTCCCCTCATAAGGGCCTACAATTCCGGCAACCTCAAGCTGGTCCATAATTCTGCCCGCCCTGTTGTAGCCCAGACTCATCTTTCTCTGGATAAGCGAGGTTGAACCCTGCTGATGCATCACTACAAGCTTTGCCGCATCCTCAAAGAGGCTGTCTCTGCGGTTCAGGTCAACTTCACCAGGTCCGCCACCTTCTTCGTCCTTATCCTCACCTACATATTCTGGCAAGTAATGTGCAGTGGCATATCCTCTCTGCGATGAAATGTAGTCCACTATGCCCTCAACCTCCTTGGTATCAATGAATGCACATTGTACACGGGTAAGGTCCGCTCCATTGGAGATAAGCATATCTCCTTTACCAATCAGCTGGTTTGCACCTGTTGTATCTAGGATTGTCTTTGAGTCTACACTTGAGCGTACCATAAAGGCTATACGCGCAGGGAAGTTTGCCTTAATGTTACCGGTAATTACGCTTGTGGTTGGCCTCTGGGTTGCAATGACAAGGTGAATTCCAATCGCCCTGGCAAGCTGTGCAAGACGTGCAATAGGCTCCTCTATCTCCCTGCCCGCTGTCATGATAAGGTCTGCAAACTCATCAATAACAACTACAATGTACGGCAGATAACGGTGTCCCTTCAACGGGTTGAGCTTTCTCTGAAGGAATTTCTCATTATACTCCTTGATGTTCCTCACATAGGCAAGCCTCAAAAGGTCATACCTGGCATCCATCTCAATGCACAACGATTTCATTGTGTATATTACCTTCTGGTTATCGGTAATCACAGGCTCATCTGCATCAGGAAGCTGTGCAAGGAAATGCTTCTCAAGTTTTGAATACAATGACAGCTCCACCTTTTTAGGGTCTACAAGCACCAGTTTCATCTCCGACGGATGCTTGCTGTACAGCAATGAGGCAAGGATTGCATTCAAGCCTACAGATTTACCCTGTCCTGTAGCTCCAGCTACAAGAAGGTGCGGCATCTTGGCAAGGTCGAAGTGCATTACCTCATTTGTAATGGTCATGCCCATTGCCACCGGCAGGTCATAGTTCTGGCTCTTGAATTTCTCATCATCAAGAACCGAAAGCATAGATACTGTACTAGGCTTCTCGTTAGCCACCTCAATACCAATAGATCTTGTTCCTGGAAGGTTCACTACACGTACACCTTTAGCAGCCAATGAAAGCTGGATATCCTCCTCCAGTCTCTTGATCTGCGCCACCCTCACACCTGGTGCCGGTTCAATCTCATATAGGGTAACAGTAGGTCCAACCCTGGCAGAGATCTTGGTAATTCCAATCTTATAGTTTGCAAGTGTCTTTACAATCTGCCTGTTGTTCTTCTCCAGCTCCTCTTTTGTAACTACATACCATTTGTCCTTGTAGTCCTTAAGAAGTGACAGCGGCGGTGCCTGGTATGAAGAAAGGTCAAGCCTTGGATCAAAAGGCTCCATATCTCCAAAATCCTCCTCTGCCTCCTCCTGTGTAACAGGGGTTTCGTCGGGAACAGAAAGAACCTCTACCTCAAGTTCCGGCTCTTCCTGTTCTCCTGCAGCTTCAGGCTCTTCAGAACTGTCATATATCTCAAATTCTATCTCCGGCATCTCCTCCTCTTCTTCAGGAGTGTCAGATTTAGGGTTCACATCATCTTCAGATGCCTCCTCACAGGTTACAGGAACGTCAACTTCAATATCATCGTAAAGGTTTCCTACAGGGGCTGCGTCCTCAATTTCCGGCACCTGCTCCTCCTCTGCCTTTTTAGGTTTTGGAGCAGTAACCTTTTCTACCCATGCATAGAATGATGTTACAAGATTGCCGTTAACGAGGATACACCAGATTATCAGCAGCAGACCTACTACTGAACCTGTTCCCCAGCCTCCAATCATGTTCTTCATGCTTGAGATTGCATAGTAGCCGTACGAACCGCCGGCCCCGTTTCCAAACCAATCGTCAACCTTTGTAAACGAGAAAATGAACGAAAACACCAGTGAAACAACAACACATCCGAGCAATGATAGGAGAGAGAATCTCAACAGGTTGATCTTCTTGAACCTCAAGCAGTACAATGCCACACCAAAGAAGAAGAACGGCACAATGAACGCACCAAGGCCAAACAGCCTGGATACAAGGAAGCTTGCCCACACAAGGCCCCATTTGCCCCCCTCATTGCCTGTCTCCACTGATGCTTCAAACATATCCTTGCTCATGAACAGGCTCTGGTCATCTGCCCAGGTAAAGACGTATGATATCAGTGATATCAGTGTAAAGGCGGCTATTGCCAATGAAAGCAGTCCTCCCACCAGGATAAAGGCATCACGCTTTTTAGGAACTTCAGTCTCCGCCTTTGCCCTCAACTTGTCCTCCTTTGAGAGTTTTATTACGCTTTTCTTTGCCATTTTTTGTTCTTCTGTCCGTTATTTCTATGGTTATTGTTCCTCTGCTGGTTCTTGTTGTGCTGATGGTTCCCTTCAGTCATTCCCATTCCAATGTGCACCCCTTCCGGCACGGTAATCCTGCCGTCTGAAAGCTTGTGGATATCATTGAAGATTGTCTCCTCCGAGACAGAGTCCTTGTTCCATATCAGGTACTGCTGCTTCATGTATGATGCAAGGGTCTTTATCATGTATGTCTTCACCTCATCGTCCTCCCTCTGGGCAATCACATCAATCATATTCTGGATGTTCCTTCCGTAGCAGGCAGCCTTTACAGGGGTCTTCTGCAGCGGAATGGGGCTGGGAGCAGTGGCAAGGCTCTCCCTGGTAGGTGTTGCATAAGGGGAGTCAATGTCTATGCTGAAATCAGAAATCACATGTACATGGTCCCACAGCTTGTGCTTGAAATCGTTAATATCCCTCAACTGCGGATTGAGAGTTCCCATCACCTGCACTACAGACTGTATCTGCTCGTTGCGCTTCTCCTTATCGGGAAGGGAAGCCACATATTCTATCATTTTCTGCACGTGCCTGCCATACTCCGGCATGTGCAGCTTATCTCTCTGGGTATTATAATCCAATTCCTCCATACTCGTATCTTATCTGTTATTTGTAAAGAGCAAATTTACTAAAAAATCTTACAGCAATGGGCAAAAAAAGAGGCAACTTTCAAAATTGCCTCCCCCTTATCACATTTACTGGATATTTGACGTTTTTTCAATGAAATAACGTGGACGCCTCTTAACCTCCTTGTAGATTTTTCCTATGTACTCTCCAATGATTCCTATTGCTGTAAGCACCGCTCCCCCTATAAACCACAAAGAGACAAGAAGTGATGTCCAGCCAGGGACAACATGGCCTGCAATGAACGAATAAAGGGCATACGCAATAATCCCGATAGCTACCAGCATAAACACCACTCCACAACTTGTGATAAGCCTCAAAGGCTTGATTGAGAATGAAGTGATTCCATCCACCGCAAAGCTCAACATCTTTGAAAGAGGATACTTGGATTCTCCTGCAAAGCGCTCTTTTCTGTCATAGTACACATACTCCTGCCTGTATCCCAGGCTCCTCACCATTCCTCTCAAGAAGAGGTTCCTCTCCGGATGCATCACCAGTGACTGCAGGGTCCTCTTGCTCATAAGGCGGAAATCCGCATGGTTGTACACCACATCGCCACCCATTGAGCTCATGAACTTATAGAACATCTGTGCAGTATGCTTCTTAAAGAAAGTGTCTGTCTTGCGCTCCTTCCTCACACCATAGATGATCTCAAAGCCCTGGTTGAACTTGTCTGTCATCTCCACTATCGCCTGCACA
>CALCHD010000085.1 GCA_937901105.1 uncultured Bacteroidales bacterium
AGAGGGAGTTCAATGTCTCTCTTTATGGTAACCAGGAACCGGCTCATCTGAATCTGCTCCAAAGAGCTCTTTACGGCCTCCTGCTGCTTTGCGGGGAGCTCATCCACATGCTCGATAATCCCCTCCAGGGAGCCGTATTTCCCAATCAGCTTCTTTGCGCCAACCTCGCCAATGCCTCTGATTCCCGGCACATTGTCTGAAGAGTCACCCCATATTGTAAGGATGTCAACCACCTGCTGCGGCTCACAGATCCCGTAGTTTTCACAAACTTCCTTCTTCCCGATGATTTCTACCTCATTGCCCCCCTTTCCAGGCTTGTACTGGAACACATTGTGGGTTATGAGCTGTCCGTAGTCTTTGTCGGGAGTAACCATAAAGATCTGTGTATCATTGCTCTCCCATTGTGTGGCCATAGATCCTATTACATCGTCAGCCTCAAATCCCGGCATCATCACAACAGGGATGTTGAGGGCCTTGAGTATCTCCTGAAGAGGCTCCAGCGCTGCCTTTACAAGCTCCGGAGCTGCACTGCGGTTGGCCTTGTATTCCGGATAGGCCTCGTGCCTGAAAGTCTTTGCCGGAGGGTCAAACGCTACGGCAATGTGGGTTGGCTGCTCTTTGGATATCAGCTCCAGGATCATTTTTGTGAATCCGTACAGGATTGAGGTGTCCTCCCCCTTGGAGTTTACCATTGGGCGCCTCATAAAGGCATAGTACATCCTGAATATCTGGGAGTGTCCGTCTATAAGGAATATCTTTTGCATGGTTGGTGCCGGTTAAATGTTGTCTGATGCGTACCACTCGGCATATGAGCCTGCGGTCTCGTACAATTTTATGCTGAAGAGTTCAACTCCCTGCGGCAGCCTGTCCTTCAATATCTGTGCAAACAGGCACAGAAGGTTCTCTGTAGAGGGCTGGAAATCCACAAGCATCACATTAGGATATGCACCGGCCAGCTCATTGGAAAGGGGGGAGGCGGTGTGCATTATTAGGGCATGGTCAAACTTGTCTATAATGTTTTCATTTACAATATCCTTCAGCTGCTTGAAGTCTACCACCATTCCGTCTTTTGGCGATCCGGTTCCGTTGATGGAAGAGCCTTTTACAGTAACGTACATGATATATGAATGGCCATGGATGTTGCGGCATTTTCCGTCGTATCCCGGGAGGGCATGGGCCCCCTCAAATCTGAACTCTTTTGTAATTCTCAATACAGGCATAAAAATCTCTGTTAAACCACAAATCTACGCATAATTTGTCTCTTAAACAAAGGAGTATCCATGGTTGTTGATATGGTGAATGCGCATGATAAGTTTGCCTTTATTTTGTTAAGTATAGTATTGCTGTATTTTTAATTTTGTTATATTTGTAATACTAAACACTATTAGATTTTAAACCTACCGTTATGAAAGTTGATTTTAATGAGTTCCTTTCAAGCAGTGCCAAATGCATGAAGCCTTCTGCTATCAGAGCATTGTTGAGCGTTGTAAATCAGCCTGGTGTAATTTCATTTGCCGGGGGATTCCCCAATCCTGAAACTTTTCCTATAGAAGACCTCAAGACCATTATGATGGAGGTATTGGAGAACGAGGGGGCAAAAGCGTTGCAGTATGGCGGAACAGACGGCAATTGGGAGCTGAGGGAAGAACTGGCAAAAAGATACGTTAAGGATGGCCTTGATATTGACAAGGACAATATAATCATTACTACTGCGTCCCAGCAGGCTATTGACTTGACAGCAAAAGTGCTGCTGGATCCGGGTGATATTGTCATCTGCGGACTTCCGTCTTATCTTGGGGCGCTGCAGGCGTTCTCAACATATCAGGCCAAGCTTGTAGGAGCTGAGAAGGATGAGGAGCTTGAGGCAGTTGTAAGGGCAATGTGCCTTGCAGGCAAGAAGCCTAAATTCATATATGCGATCCCTGATTTCCAGAACCCTACAGGTATAACAATGACAATGGAGCAGAGGGAGTATATGGTGAGGATTGCAAGGAAATATGATATTCTCATCCTTGAAGACAGCCCTTATAAGGAGATAAGGTTTGACGGAGAGCATTTGCCGTACATCTGTTCAATGGCCCCAGAACGTACTATACTTCTTGGCACATTCTCAAAGACTTTTGCGCCGGGATTCCGCCTTGGATGGATAGTTGCCCCTAAAGAGTTTATCCACCAGATAAACTTGGCAAAACAGTCTGCAGACTTGTGTTCACCAACCTTTGACCAGGTTGTGGCTGCACGATATCTTCAGAAAGGGCTGTTTGAGAAGAACATTGCCGGCACTGTGGAGATGTACAGGCACAAGAGGGACCTTATCCTTAAGGCATTTGAAGAGTATATGCCGGAGGGGGTAACCTGGACAAGGCCGGATGGAGGATTGTTCCTTCTTGTAAAATTGCCGGAGTGGTACGATGCAAAGGAACTGTTTGAGATAGCCCTTAAAAAGAATGTGGCGTTTGTTGTTGGAGAGGCGTTCTTCTGTGACGGCAGCGGCAAGAACACCTTCAGAGTGAACTATTCATTTATGGATGATGAAAGCATTATTGAAGGAGTGAAAAGACTTGCCTCGGCAATTGAGGATTTCATGAGAAAATAACAGGAGGTATTCCCGATATGTAATGAGGGGTCACATCATTTGTGGCCCCTTTTTCGTTTTCCGGGACATTTTTCTTTTGTGGTGTGCTGTCGGGATTAATAAATATTATTTTGCTTTCTGTATGTGGTTTTATTATTTTTGCACCGCAAATTTTGAACAAATAACAAAAAATAGAGATAATTATGAGAAAGAAAATTGTTGCAGGCAACTGGAAAATGAATACCACTGTTGCAGAGGGCGTTCAGTTGGCAAAAGATGTTTTGGCTAAAGTATCAGAGGTTCCTGCTGATGTAAAATTGGTAGTTGCTCCCCCTTTCGTGCACATTACTTCTGTAGGTGCAGTTCTTGAGGGTTCTGCAATCGGCCTTTCTGCACAGAACTGTGCTGATGAGGTTAAAGGTGCTTACACTGGAGAGGTTTCTGCAAAGATGGTTGCTTCAACAGGTGCACAGTATGTTATCCTTGGCCATTCAGAGAGAAGAGAGTACTATGGTGAGACAAACGAGAAACTTGTAAAGAAAATTAACTTGGCTCTAGCAGAGGTCTTGCTCCAATCTACTGCGTTGGCGAGAAACTTGAGGAGAGAGATGCAGAGAAGCACTTTGAGGTTGTAGGCTCGCAGGTTAAAGAGGTGTTGTTCGGCCTTTCAGCTGAGCAGATGAAGAATGTTGTTATCGCTTACGAGCCAGTTTGGGCTATCGGTACAGGCAAGACTGCTACCAGTGAGCAGGCACAGGAGATCCACGCTTTCATCCGTGCAACTTTGGCTGAGCAGTTTGGTGAGCTTGCAGAGGAGATCACTATCCTTTACGGCGGAAGCTGCAAACCTTCAAATGCTAAAGAGCTTTTCGCTCAGAAAGACATTGACGGTGGCCTTATTGGCGGTGCTGCTTTGGTTGCTGATGACTTTGTAGCAATTGCAAAAAGCTTCTAAATTGCCTGAAAAAATTAAAATTCTGCGTTACGCTTGGTTCATAAATCCTCATTTACTATAGTAAACTCCGGTTTATTCACTCAAGCAAGCCTTGAATTTTAAATTTTTGAGACAATTTTGTATAACAATTAAATTAAGAATTTGAAATGAATTACATAGAGGTTGCAATAGAGATTACTCCATATACAGAGGAGAATGCTGAGATTGTAATGGCTATGTTGGATGATATCCCTTTTGAGAGCTTCTCTACGGAGGAGCCTCTCCTTAAGGGTTATATTGGTCAGGATAATTTCAACCAGCAGAACCTTAAGACAGTTTTGAGCTATTTCAATGGAGGTGCTTCCGGATTTGAAGTGTCGTATACTACGTCATTTATTCAGGAGGAGAACTGGAACCAGACCTGGGAGTCTGATTTTGAGCCTATCTTCATTGACGGACTTGTAACTGTGAAGGCTCCATTCCATAAGAACCTTCCTCTTACCAAGTACAATATCCGTATTGAGCCAAAGATGGCCTTTGGTACAGGACACCACCAGACAACTACAATGATGGTTAAGGGTTTGTTGGACCTTAACGGAGAGGGAGAGAAGAGTGCGGAGCTTTGTGGTGCTGAGGGATTGTTGGGAGGCTGGAGAAGTGTACGCGGCAAACAGGTGCTTGATATGGGTACCGGCACGGGAGTGCTTGCAATCCTGGCTGCCAAGATGAAGGCAAAAAGGGCTGTGCATGCAATTGATGTGGATATTATTGCTGTAAACTCTGCCAAGGAGAATGCCTGGAAGAACAGGCTGGCGCAGGCTGCACACTTTGTACGGAGACGGCTCCCTGATTCAGGCAAACAAATATGACCTTATCCTTGCCAATATAAACAGGAATATCCTTATGCAGGATATGGATACCTACTACAGAGGTATGCGTAAAGGGGGAGTGCTTGTATTGAGCGGCTTCTATACAGAGGATATTCCGGTGCTGGAGAGTTGTGCTTCAGACAAGGGCTTCAAGCTTGTTGC
>CALCHD010000086.1 GCA_937901105.1 uncultured Bacteroidales bacterium
GGTGTTTTAAAATATCTGGATACATTCATACCACATTTTCCTATACAGTAAGCTCCGTACTTGCCCTTTGCCACCTTTCCGCCACAGTTCGGACACTTGCCGACAGGAATTCTTCTTTTGACAGCTTTCAATGTTTTCTCCTTCTTTCATGTTTTTTAGTGATTATAATTATAAATTTGATTATGGCAAGGAACGCCAGAAGGGAATATGCATTGAGGGTGGAGAAATTCTCCGCAAGCTCTACATGATGAGCCTTGGGATGGAGGAGATTTCCTATGCAGGGGTAAAGGAGAGAGAACAGCTCAAGGATCTGTCGGGAAGAATAAAAAAGGATTTTTACCAGAAGGGGCATGGATATCTGGACAATGCCGTTGAGTGCATTGAGAGGAATGTGAACCCCAAATTTATTTTCTGCGATTTATGCAATCGCATATACTATAACATTTAGATATAGCTATGGGAACTATAAAACAATATGACTGCCAGAGAGGGTGTGAAAAAGAGATAAACGAATCTGGCGACATGAAATGCACATACAAGAGGAGCTGCTGCAAGCTGGGGGTTTTCAACTGGCTTGAAGGTATCTCCCAAGAAGATATGAAGGATCTGTTTGAGGTGAGGTTCAAGAATACGCGCAAGATGATTTTCAGGAACACATCGGAGCAGAACCTTAAGATTGGAGACATTGTGGTGGTTGAGGCACAGAACGGATACGATGTGGGAATCATCACACTGGCAGGGGCAATCATCGCAAACCAGCTGAAAAGGGACAGGATTGACCCTACATCATACGAATTCAGGAAGATCTACCGCAAGGCGCGCCCTGCCGACATACAGAAGTGGCAGGAGGCTATTGCCCGCGAGCACAAGACAATGATCCGCTCAAGGCAGATGGCCGCAGACCTTCAGCTTAATATGAAGATAGGCGATGTGGAGTTCCAGGGAGACGGCACAAAAGCCATCTTCTACTACATTGCAGATGAGAGGGTTGACTTCCGTCAGCTTATTAAGGACTTTGCAGAGGAGTTCCGTATAAGGATTGAGATGAAGCAGATTGGTGCAAGGCAGGAGGCCGGCCTTATTGGCGGACTTGGCGTATGCGGCCAGGCATTGTGCTGTTCAAGATACATGAACAACTTCCAGTCAATCACAACACAGGCAGCCCGCTGCCAGGACCTTTCATTGAATCCGCAGAAACTTGCAGGACAGTGCGGCAAGCTCAAATGCTGCATCAACTACGAGGCTTCTGTTTATGTGGATGCGCAGGCCAAGATGCCAAAGGTTACAGAGCCGCTGCAGTTTGAGGACGGAGAGGCATTCCTGATGAAGACAGATATCCTCAAGGGAATGATGTGGTTCTCATACGACCCTAAAAGCATGGCAAACATGATAGCGTTGAACAACAATGAGGTGAAAGAGATCATTGCCATGAACCGCAAAGGTGTGAAGGCACCTACATGCATGCAGAATAACCTGGGAGAGAAAACTTCCGAGTTTATGAGCGCCGCTGGCGAGGAGAGCATTTCACGTTTTGATTCAGACAAGAAGAAAAAGAAAAACCGCTCATCAGACAGGGACAGACGAAGAGAGAAAGGGAACAGGGAGCGCGCAGCACACGAAAAGGGAGAGCGCCAGGAGACACCGGCCGCAGAGCAGCCTGCAATAGAGAAACCTTCCGGAGAAAAGCCTGCTGAAGAAAAACCTGCTGGAGAGAAGCCGCAGAAGCATGAAAAGGGAGACCGCGGGCCACGTGGCGAAAGACACGAAAAAGGTGAGCGTGATGGACAGCGCGGAGAGCAACGTGCAGAGCGTGGCGAAAAAGGTGAGCGCCAGGAGCGTCCGGAACGTGAGGGTCAGCGCGGAGAGCAACGTGCAGAGCAACGCCAGGAGCGTGGAGAGCGTCCTGAACGCAATGACAGGAACAGAAGGCACCACGGACACCGCAACAACAGGGACAGAAGGGAGAAAAAGCAGGAAGGGGGAAATGAAGCCTAAAAGGATCATACCCGTCCTTGCCCTGCTGGCAGCCATTGCCGCAGGGTGCACCCGCCCGGTCTATGACAGTTCATACGTGAACCTCAACAGGCTCAAGGGGTGGGCAGACGGCGCCCCAATAACGTTGAGCTTTGAGATGCCCGACACTCTTGGAGAATCAGAGCTCTACATCATAGGGGAAATCTCAACCAAAAGGACCATAGAACAGAAAGCCGGCTACCCCATAAAGCTTCTCTTCCTCGCTCCTTGCGGAACAATGTACACAGACTCCATCCAGCTTCCGCTCAATGTGATCCAGGACGGCAAAACAGCCAGGACCTCCAACGGAATAAAGGAAATAGTGTGGCCATACAGAAAAAACATATATAACAAGATCCCGGGAAAATGGGAAGTTACAGTAACTCCGGCAGACACTGCGGCAGACTACAGTGACATCATTGGACTGGGCATACGCTGCAAACAGATAAAACTATGAGTTCAAAAGATAAATTAAGGAAATTCAGGGAGAACGAGACATTCAAATGCCTGCACCAGCCCCAGACAGAAGAGGTGCTTGGAAAAGACTATTCCCTAAAAGGGAAATGGCATTCAGAAGTATTTGGGAACAACAACCCAATCACCCTTGAACTTGGATGCGGCAAAGGTGAATACACCATTGCACTGGCAAAGATGTTCCCCAACCGCAACTTCATTGGAATAGACATCAAGGGAGCCCGCCTGTGGAAAGGGGCCAAGGAAGCAACCGAACTGAATATGCCTAATGTGGCATTCATCCGCACCAGGATTGAATTCATAGAGTCACTGTTTGCAAAAGATGAGATAGAGCAGATCTGGATCACCTTTGCCGACCCGCAGCTCAAGAGGGAGCGCAGAAGGCTTACAGGCCCTATGTTCCTTCACAGATACAGGAATTTCCTTACTCCCGACGGTATCATCAACCTCAAGACCGACAGCCGATTCCTGCATGAGTACACCCTTGCGTGCGCACAGCAGAACAATCTGGAGATCCTTGAGGCCAACACCGACATCTACGGCAGCGGCCGTGCAGACGAGATCCTTTCTATCCGCACCTTCTACGAGGCCCACTACATAAAGAAAGGATTGCCAATCACCTACATGGCCTTCCGCATCAGCAACCCTGGAGATCTCATCTCCCCAACTTGGGAAGAAGACCACTGGTACGAAGAAGAGATTGCCAGCCACGGCTTTGTTCCAGCCAACAAAGGGTAAAAAAAGGAGTGACTGCGGTCACTCCTCTTTTCTATTTGATCACTCCCAGCTCCTTGCCAATCTTGGTGAATGCGGCAATCGCTTTGTCCAAGTGCTCCCTCTCGTGACCGGCAGAGATCTGAACACGGATTCTGGCCTGGTCTTTAGGAACTACAGGGTAGTAGAATCCAACTACATAGATTCCTTCGTCGAGAAGCTTCTCTGCCATCTGCTGTGAGAGTTTTGCATCGTAAAGCATTACTGCGCAAATTGCGCTCTGGGTAGGCTTGATGTCAAAGCCAGCCTCTTTCATCTTGGCAACAAAGTACTCTGTATTTGCATGAAGCTTGTCCTGAAGCTCGTTGGTGCGGGCCATCATGTCAAAC
>CALCHD010000087.1 GCA_937901105.1 uncultured Bacteroidales bacterium
CTTATGGGCTTCGTACATATGGAATCCAGTTGCAACAAGAATATATTTTGCACTTATTGTTATTCCATTGGACAGTATAATGTTATATGTATCTTTAAGGCGGTTTACAGAGACTATTTCTGTGTTTGTAAAAATATTGGCATCCCGGCATGAATCAGCCAGAGAATCTATCAGATCCCGGGCCGGGGTAAGGTCTGGGAAGAGCCTGTTCCATCTGGCAACATGACCGCCCAAATGGTTTTCCTTTTCTATTATGATGGGAGAATAGCCCAACTTAAGGAGCTGCGATGCAGCCTCCATTCCAGCTATGCCTCCCCCTATTATTACAATTATTTCATTCATGATGTCAGTTTTCCAGAAATTAGAAACATCTGATGCTGCCAGGCAATTCCGGCCTCATGATATCCTTGCCGTCGAGACCCTTGTATTTGTCCTGCGGCCTATACGGTATGCCAATCTTGTCCAGCAACGGCTCCACAGCCACCTGATGCAGCTGCAGCCCAAGATCCCAAGGGTCATATCCCAGCACCATACCGGCAACCTCCTCATAGGTAAAAACAGGTATTCCATATCCGTTCTGGCCATAAGTTTTCCCCTCCATCTCGGCTATTACATACTGCCATCTGTCGAGAAAATAAGGGCATCCCGGACAATTTGTAATAATCATATCCGGCTTGTATGGTTCCATGGACTCAAACTTCTTGTGTGTATTGGATAGGGAATATCCCCTGTTTGCCTTTACATGGTATTGCCTGAAGCCATATCCGCAGCAATGCCTCCTCTCGGGATAGTCAATTACATTCCCGCCCCACGATTCAATAAGCCCTGCAAGCACGTATGGGTATTCTGCACCTCCTACCCCCTTTGACGGAAACATCTTGGAATAATGGCATCCTATATGTTCAACCACTCTCAAAGGTTCACCGGTATCCTTATTTACAAGGCGGAATTTTGCCTTCTCTGCAATCTCATTCCTATACTTGTAGATAAGGTCACTTGAATGGGCCAGATGTTTTGGCTTGTTGAACTCCTTACGGCACGCCTTCCACAGGAATTCCCTTATTCTGGCCTCCAGTTCCGGGAACTCATTCCATGTTTCAAGAATCTCTGTATAATTGCCAAATGAGGTAATGCATGAAGCCACATAATTTTCATAGCCAGCCTCGGTCATAAGAGCAAACTGCCTGGCGACAATGGTCATTACAGTCTCCTGTGGAATAGTATCACAGTGATATGCTATCCCGCCGCAAGTAGTATGATATTCATTTTCATAAATATCTTTGCCCAGCCTTTCCCTGCATATCTCCATGAACATCTTCTCCGATGCGGGAAAGAAATTCTGACGGATACAGCTCCTGACATAATACCAATGGTCATCAGGAATCTCTTTCTGATAATCGCTCCATATCCGCTGTTTTCCTTTATAAATCATTTTTCAGAAATCTTTAGACCTATTCATTGAAATGGGTGTCAGAAGAGCTCTCAAATGTATATCTGTAATATTCATCCATTGTCATCCCCATCTCTTCTGCCTTCAATTTGGAATACTTCTCTACCGTCTCAATCCTTTCTGTGGCACCTGTTACATCAAATATCCTTTTCAAGTCATCCAGCGACTCCTGCGGAATATCCCTCAACACCCCAGTACCCTTGCCTCTATAATTGGCACCCTGTCTTGCATAGCTCTCCTCCAGATGTTCCGTATGCCATTTCCATACAAGACCGGATTCGGCATGATCTTCCCATTTGAATGTTTCGGGATGAATGCAGTAGCCATACTTGAGAATATTTCCTGTCATTGCCTTGGTAAGCGGGTAAAGCTGTCTCCCTTTTTCCGATTCTGCAAACCAGCCCAGCTGTGCAGACAAATTTCTCAAGGCCATTATAACCAACCCCGGGCCATTCTTTCTTGGGCACCTGGTTACGCATGACATGCACTCTCCGCAATACCAGATGACATCGCTTTTAAGCAGCTTTTCTATTTCTGCATCTTCACCGCGCTGCACCGTATCAACAATTTTGCGCGGATCATATTTGTAGAACTCGGCAGCAGGACAAATGGCTGTACAGGTACCACAGTTAATACAGGCCTTCAGCCCTTCCTTTATACGGTAGTCCTTTTGTAAAAGATCATACAGCTTACCCATATCCCTTTATTTGAACATGGCCATATTTGGCATCTCCTTGTCAAATTCTCCTCTATCCAGCCTCTCTTTTATATCGCGGAATGCATTTAGCGTATACTCAACATCCTCCATGCTATGAGATGCGGTTGGGATAATTCGGAAAATTACCATACCTGGAGGAATCACCGGATATATCACAACAGAACAGAAAATCTTGTACTCTTCACGGAGTGCAACAGCTATATTTGATGCCTGATTCACTCCTGCCTTTACAAGCACAGGTGTAACGCAAGCCTCTGCCGGCCCTATCTCAAAACCAATTTCACGGAAACCTTTCTGGAGAGTCCTTGTAACTTTCCACAATTTTGCCCTCAATTCATCACCCTCCGCACTGTCAATAATCTCAAGTCTCTTAAGGCATCCTTCTACAATAGGCATTGGAAGTGACTTTGCATAGATCTGCGATCTCATATTGTATTTGAGATAGTCAATAATATATTTGTCTGAAGCAATAAAGCCTCCAATAATTGCCATTGACTTGGCATATGCGCCAATATATATATCAACATCATCCATCACATTGAAATGCTCCGAGGTTCCGCGGCCATGCTCTCCCATTACACCAAAGCCATGAGCATCATCAATCATGATACGGAAACTGTGCTTCTGTTTTAGAGCAACGATCTGATCAAGAATTCCCAGTGCACCTGTCATTCCATAAACTCCCTCGGTAATCAGAAGAACTCCGCCGCCTTTGGCTTCTGCCTCTGCACATGCCCTGCCAAGAACACGGTCACAATCCTTTATATCATTGTGCCTGTATTTATATTTGCTTCCCACATGAAGACGGATGCCGTCCAAAAGGCATGCATGCGCCTCTGCATCATAAACAATTACATCATGACGGCCAACAAGTGAATCTATTGCCGAAAGAATTCCCTGATATCCAAAATTGAAAAGGAATGCCGCCTCCTTCTTTTCAAAAGCAGCGAGTTTACGTTCAAGTTCCTCATGAAGGTCTGTATGGCCTGTCATAAGACGGCTTCCCATAGGATATGCAAGACCCCATCTTACAGAAGCCTCTCCGTCGGTCTTTCGTATTTCAGGATGGTTTGCAAGGCCAAGATAATTGTTCAGGCTCCAGCAAAGCACCTCCTGTCCATTAAACTTCATATGAGGACCCAATTCTCCCTCCAGCTTTGGAAAAACAAAATAACCTTCAGCTTTATCTCTGTACTGTCCAAGAGGACCTCCGGCAGAATTTTTAATTCTGTCAAAAATGTCAAGTTTCATATCGGTGTTTTTTAAGTTTTATATAATTCTCATTAATGTTAACCCTACATTTGTCATAAGGTTCATATAAATCAATACTAAATAGTAAACGCTTTTACTTTTAAGTGCAAAAATAACTAAAAAAACGGGATAACCCGTTTATTTTGTTCTTAAGTC
>CALCHD010000088.1 GCA_937901105.1 uncultured Bacteroidales bacterium
AAGCGACACCAGATAGCGGTCCAGTGCCTTTGTAAGGAGAGACATGAAAACAGTATAGTTTTCGCTCTGTTCCTCCTCCCTGGCAATAAGGTCCAGGGCCTTGCCCATGCTTCCCCCGGAGCATTTTGCCCAGAAGCCGGCTTCCTGCGGGTCAAGCCCCTTGAGCCTTGCAAGCTCATCTGCAATCACCCCGTGCTCTATCGGCGGCACTTCAACTATCCTGCATCTTGAGAGGATAGTGGTGATGATCTTGCCCGGATTGTGCGAAATTAAGAAATAATATGTTCCGTTCTGCGGCTCCTCAAGGTTTTTGAGAAGCTTGTTGGCTGTCTCCAGGTTCATCCTTTCGGGGAACATTATAAGCATAACCTTTGCACCTCCTTCATATGAGCTCAAGCTCAATTTGCGTATTATGGATGCCGCTTCAGCAACGCTTATTGTACCCAGCCTGTTCTCAATTCCAAATGCCTTGTAAAGCTCCTCCTCCCCAAAATACGGGTTCTCCAGAACCAGCTGGCGCCACGCGGGGTAGAACTGCTCCAGATCCCCCCTCTTGTCTCCGCCAATAGTTGATGAAACATTTATGGGGAAGGTGAAATGGATGTCGGGATGGACCAGCCTTGAAATCCTATGGTCCTTTCCTCTGCTGAACATGTATTCCAAGGTTGCAAGAGCCAGTGAAAGGGCTCCGCAGCCGGGTTTTTCTGTAAATAGCAGGGCATGCGGCATCCGGTCTGAATCCACCATATTGCGCAGGTTGGCAATAATATCCGTATGTCCTAATATTTCAGAAAAAGGCATAATGTAAAATTACTTAATTTTATCCAATTACCAACATCTCACAGTTCTTGCAGTCGAATTTAAGCTCAAGCCTGTTCTTGCCGTTTAGCAGGTACAGCGGCTCTGTGAATGCAACTTTGTCAAGGTTGTCCCTGTAGCTCTTGTCATCGCCCCATTTGGCCTTGCAGTTAGGGCAAAGCCCCAGTTCATATTTTATGCAGTATTTTGTACGCATGAGCTCCGCCTGTGGCGCTTCCTGCAGCTCGTATGCCGGTGCTATGCTCTTGGCCCCCAGAGAAGTGTACACTTTCCTGGAGACAGAGTTTGCGCAGTTGGCAAGATATGTAAGCTTTTCGGCAGCCGGGAGCCTGTGGGCGGCGGCTTTCTTCTCAATAAATTGTCGGGAAGATTCCTCTCTCCGTTGTGCTGTATGCTCTTCAATTGCTTTTTCAAGCAGGGCCGCAATCTCTCTCCTGATGCCGTTAAGGGCAGATGCGGCAAAGAACGGAACATCCTTTACTTTTACAGCTGTTACTGTAAAAGAGAAGATTCCGGCACTCTTGCCCAGCTGCTTGCTGATGTTTTCTATTGCCAGTGACGGGTTCTGTGCAATGTCCGCTCCCCCTTCAATGTTGTATATTGCGGTGATTCCCTCTTCAGCAGTTGCCTTTACGGAGTATCCGCCTGATGTCTGTGACATCTCCAGGTTTACAAGGATTGTCCTGCGTGGAGGGTTCTTCTCCATCTCCTTTTCAAAGAGGATGTTGTAGTTGCGGTACAGTTTTGAACCAGCAGCAACTGAAAGTTTCTCGGTGGTGGCCACCATAGTGCCGTTGCATGTATTTGCCCTGGCTCCAAGAATCT
The DNA here is from genome assembly GCA_937901105.1 of uncultured Bacteroidales bacterium. Lineage (GTDB taxonomy): Bacteria > Bacteroidota > Bacteroidia > Bacteroidales > UBA932 > Egerieousia. The sequence continues at coordinate 1,645 of CALCHD010000088.1, forward strand.
CTCCTTTAGGGGTTACAAAGCATAATCCGTCTCCGTTGTTTATGGTGTTGGAGCTGTTTGCTGCCTTGTATGTGAAGTGGAGCTGGCCATATCTGTTGGTTCCTGTGCCTGTTATTGTGCCAATGAACTCTCCAAGGTATTTGGCACCGTCCTTGCTGTGCCATTTGCCCCTCTTGCCGTCTATGAACAGGGTTGTGTAGTCCCTGTTGAATGTGGCCTTGGGGTTGGGTTCAAAGCCCCCGATGCATCTTCCGTAAGATGCCCTGCAGTACTGCGGATTCTGCTCCAGGAACTGGTCTATCTTGCGCCTG
>CALCHD010000089.1 GCA_937901105.1 uncultured Bacteroidales bacterium
AGCGGCAGCAACGGCAACTGCTACTACATTGGGAACGGGAAGAGAGGATTTCTGATAGATGCCGGCATAGGGCCAAGAACAGTAAAGAAAAGGCTTATGGAACATGGGATAGATATAGAGGATATCTCCTTTATACTTGTCTCTCACGACCATATTGACCATATAAAAGGGCTGGGCATCCTCTCGGAGAAATACTCAAAGCCAGTATATGCCACAGCAACGCTGCATGCATCGCTGGACAGCCACCCGTGTACAAGATGCCGTCTGAAAGGAAGTGTACGCAAAGCGCCCGCAGGGGAGGCAAGCGTGTATGAAGATATCAGGTTCACCCCATTCATTGTACCCCACGACGCAACTGAAACAGTAGGATACCATATTGAGATAGAAGACAGGCGCTTCACATTCCTTACAGACCTAGGAGAGGTTACAGATGAGGTAATTGCATACTGCAAGAAATCGGATGTGGTGATATTTGAGAGCAACTATGACGTAGACATGCTCCTTACAGGCTCATACCCTCCGGAACTCAAGAGCAGGATAATGCAAGGGAACGGGCACTTGAGCAACGAGCAGGCCGCCTCCGCCATAAAGAGGTTCTACCACAGCGGGCTCACACATATCTTCCTTTGTCATTTGAGTGAAAACAACAATACTCCCGACAGGGCCTACAGCTGCATATCAAAGGCACTGAAAAGCATAAATGTAACCGCCGGAAAAGATGTACAGCTCATCTGTCTTCCACGCAGAAGCACATCAGAGCTGTATACTTTCTAAAATATAAGTTTGCTGGGATTGAAGCCCCTTGTACGCAGGAACTGGAAAATATGGTCCAGGGTATTGCTGTCGAGGAACTTCTTGCGGGCAAGAATCCAAAGCATCTTGCCGTTGCTGCCGCTTACAACAGAGTAGGAATAGTCCGGCGCAAGCATTATTATATTGTAATCTGAAGCAAACCAGAAAAAGAAGCTTACACGGAGATGGCCTGGGGTAAGGGATGACGGCTGAAAGGCTGTTCCTATGATGGTCTTTACCTTTCCACGTAGATTTACACCTCTGTTCACAACCTTGATTGTATTGTCGGGAAGAAGTGAATATCTGGCCGTTACATCAATCAGTCCTCTCTGGAACACGTTGTCATAACGGGCAATTTCATACCACATACCCATATATTTATGGATATCAAGCTCCGTTACAGTTCTTTTGTGGCTTGTCTTGGGGGTTATATCTGCTGTTTTCATAGCGTTTTCTTTTCTCAACAACAGAACCCCCCAATGGTTCAAGAAAATCTGCTGCTACTCCTCAAAAAGGTACTCTAAACAGTGGTCATCCTCCTCTGCAAAATCAATGTCCTCCTGGGTCATCTCCTCCTGTGGGAAATCAAGGACAAAGTCTTCGTCGGGAAGAAGGTAATCCTCATTTATATTCTCCTCATCAATACCGTAAATCTCCTTAATCTTGTTTATAAGGGTCATAAGGTATGTGTAGTATGGGGTCTCAGGGTATTGCTCTGCCAGAGAAAGCTCAATTTCAAGCAATTGTGCCTCCACCTGCTCAAAATCATACTCATCGTCCGAAAGCTTGTCAAGCAAAGCTGCATCAAAAGCACCGTCTTTGTCCGTTACCAGTACCAAAGCATCCTTAAGGAATTTTTCAATCTTTTTAATGTTGCTCATAGTATATAATTTTAGTGTTTCCGTTTATGCTTGTGAATTTAAAAATAGTTTCCCTTATACGCAAGAATTTCCAAATATTGTACACAATAACGAAAAAAATGTGTAACTTTCTTCCCGATAAAAGGAAAATGTTCTAAAATATA
>CALCHD010000090.1 GCA_937901105.1 uncultured Bacteroidales bacterium
TATCGTTTCCATATATTCAATTATTTTGTACAAAAATAAGATATTATTCGCAATTAAGTATATTTGTATTCCCGACAGCTAATCATTTACCTGATGAATACACTCCTCACACAAATGCTTTCCCACTCCAATCCGGCGGAAGTTCCTGGCCTGATGAGATTCTTCAAGACCGGCCCCGGGCAATACGGGGAAGGGGACAAGTTCCTTGGAATAAAGGTACCGGTAACCAGAGAAGTTGTAAAACATTGCTGGAAGGAAGCAAGCCTTGCAGACATAGAAGAGTGCGTGAACAGTGAATTCCATGAGGTGAGGCTGGCAGGACTGCTTTCCCTGATTCAGATTTACAGACATTCGTCGGGAAGAAAAAATGTGCAGCAGGAATGCATAGGCTTCTACCTTGCCCATACTGACAAAATCAACAACTGGGACCTGGTAGACCTCACCTGCTATCCGCTGCTGGGAGAGTGGCTGCTGGATAAAGACCGCATCCTGCTTTATGAACTTGCCCAGGGCGGCAGAACTATCTGGGAACAGCGTATAGGAATAGTCTCAACAATGACATTTGTACGCAAAGGGCAGCTGGAAGACACCTTTGCAATAGCAGACATTCTGCTGCATCACCCGCACGACCTCATCCAAAAGGCAACCGGCTGGCTGTTGCGCGAATGCGGCAAACGGGACAAAGCAGCTCTGGAGATGTTTCTTGCCTCCCGCTACAAGACAATGCCACGCACAGCATTACGCTATGCTATTGAGAAATTTCCTCAAGAGGAGAGGTTGGGTTATTTGAGAGGGGAGAGGTAATTACCGCATCCACCCTTCAACGCGATAAATCTTCTCCAAAAGTTTGCGTTCAACGCCACTTTCAGCATCACAGAACCACACCTCAATTCGTGCGGCATAATAATCATCAAAGTCGCCTTCGTAGATTACAAATTCCTTTTTCCCGACAATTTTTGCAAAAGATGAATTAGCGGGGATTTCAACTTTACTTGCTTCAGTCAATCTCTCCTCAGAAAGTCGATAATTATTAGTGACCTCGTAACATTTCAAGAAGATTTCACCTGCAGGGAGGGTGCCATAATAAAAATCGTATTTGTAAATGCCTCCTTGTCCGAAATCGTCCCATATCTGCAGCCAAGTGTTTGAATCGGTGCTATCAACTTGTGCAGTTTCATCCTTATCTTGATATATAAAGGGATCTCCACTCTTCAAGGGGATGTTGTACTTTAAATCTATGGGAATAGGATGTGAACGGCCAAAACCGTCGGGACTACTCATTGCAACAAATGTTGAAAATACTCCTAAGGTTAACACTATAAATGCCGATAATCCGAAAGAAACTGCAAATTTCTTCCATTCTTTTTTCCTCGCAAGGAAAAACCAGGAAACCGGCAATGCCAAAATCGCAAAAAATGTGAGAATGCCAACTAAAAGATCGAGGAAAGTAGGATAGCCAAGCATGAGCAAAATGCTCACACACAATAGCGCTGCAAGAAGAACCGGCAGTGATAACCAATAATGTTTAAGAAATGTTTTCATAGGCAACAGCATAATATCCTGCAGCAACAAACAATATACCAAATATCACGCTTACAGCAACATACGCCGCAAACGACCAGAAATTCCCCTGCTGCAACATAGCCAGCGCCTCCTTGCTGAAAGTAGAAAATGTTGTGAAACCGCCGCAGAAACCAACGGTTAAAAACACCGCAAGACTCCCCGCTGCATTTCCCGCTTTAGTGAACCATCCCCATAACACCCCAATAAACAGACAGCCCAACAGATTAACCGCAAGTGTTCCCCACGGAAATCCTTTCCCGTTCATAATAACGGATATAAAATACCTTAGGATGCCGCCAATGCAGCTGCCTGTACCAACGAGGACTATGTTTTTTAAAAGATCTGGAATCATATGCTATAATTTCCAGTAAAGATAAATTATTGATTATAGAAAAAGAAATTTGCTGTGACATAAATTGTCAAAAATGGCTGGTACTTTTGCGAAAACAATTAAAGTCACTCAATATGGACCATGTAATTTGCTCATACCTCGGAGAATTATGCTCAATAGTTGGAGCTTAATGAATGATTTGATGAATATAAACTACACATAGATACTGAAGACATTGACATTGGATCTGATGAAGGTTTCGAAGAACTGGCAAGGAGGTTAAAAAACAGATTCATCAAGAAATAAATGACTATATTTAACAATCAAAGATACCCAACCATGAACACATTTTTACTTTTATGGAACCCGGCAATCTCCAGCTACACAATTGACCGTTGCGAGGAAGAATTCAACTTCCAAGACTCGCCACAAAGAGATTTCATAGACAATGAAGGCTATTTACCTTGGCATTTGAACTGGACAGTAAGAGATTGGGAAACAGCTCGCTCAGGCGACAGATTCTTTATGTTGAGAGTAGGTGAGAACCAACCCAACGGAATAGTTATGTCGGGAAGATTCTTATCAAACTCTTATGTGGATGATGACTGGAGTGGCAAGAAAAGAGTTACACATTATGTAGATTTGGAATTTGATGCAGCAATACACCCAGATTCACCTAAAATCCTTTCCTCAGACATTTTAGGGAAGCATTTTCCCGACAGAGACTGGAGAAAAGGTCCCTCTGGACAAATGGTTGACAAGAAAACTGCATCAAAACTAGAGGAATTGTGGAAAGACCACATATACCAATATCTTTCACTGAAAAAGAAAGCCGAAATAATAGCCAGGAAAGCACATGCAGGACAAGTAGACAAAGCCGGTGAAGACTACTTTAACCACCCTAAACGAGTGGCAAACAATTTCTATGAGGATGATGACATAATTGTTGCTCTGCTTCACGATGTAATAGAGGACACTAGCGTAACACTGGACCAACTGAAAAATGAAGGCTTCTCTAAAGCTATTCTCAATGCCCTTGATGCTATAACTAAAAGAGAAGGCGAATCATATAATCAGTTCATAGAACGAGTAAAGGATAATCCTATTGCGCTGAAAGTAAAATTGGCTGATTTACGAGACAATATGGACATTCTCCGTCTGCCAGTACTTAATGATAAAGACCTTCAGAGAATTGCCAAGTACCATAAGGCGTACAAATACCTTGAGCAGTTTGCAGGTGAAGAAGAATACAAAGTATTTATTGACTAGATAACCGTCACCATGAACGAAAGCAACACATTAGAAAGATACTTGGATCCCCAGAACTTCATGTATGAGCTGGCCCTTACTGAAATCCGTAATGGCAGAAAAGAAGAGCATTGGATATGGTTCATATTTCCTCAGCTGAGAGGAATAGGCAGAAGCCGCATGTCTTACCATTATGGAATACAAGATATAGCTGAAGCAAAATCTTATTATGCCCACCCAATCCTTGGGAAAAGATTACAAGAAGCAACACTATTGCTACTGCATCAGGATAAAGACCTTGTAGAGATATTCGGTCACCTGGATGCTATGAAAGTAAGATCATGCATGACTCTATTCTACCATGCAACAGGGGACAAAATGTTTATGAAGGTTATTGAGAAATTCTTTGGCGGGGTAGAGGATGAGGTGACGGTTGAAATATTGAAGAAGGAGTAAAAATTGGATACAAATGCCTTTAAAGTGTATTACAAATATTATTACCTTTGTTAAGGACGATACACCTCAGATGGCTGGGGATTCTATAAATTTACACTTATGAATATTTCAAAAGCATAGGCATAAAGGAAATCTAACCATGAAAACCATAGAAGTAGTAGCCGCAATAATAATTAAAGACAACATGGTCTACGCTACCCAGCGCGGATATGGTGAGTTTAAGGGATGGTGGGAGTTTCCTGGCGGGAAAACTGAAGCTGGGGAGAGCTTGGAGGATGCGCTGAAGCGAGAGATCAAGGAAGAGCTTGGGGCAGAGATAGAGGTAGGGGAGTTGCTGGATACCGTTGAGTGGGATTATCCTAACTTCCATCTTACTATGCATTGTTTTGTATGTTCTTTATTGTCGGAAACACTTCAACTTAAAGAGCATGAGGCTGATGCATGGCTTGGTGCAGAATCATTGCATACAGTCAAGTGGTTGGCGGCTGATGAGGGGCTGATTCCGCGGATACAGGAACTATTAGGTGGGGGATGCTGAATATCTGTCGGGAATATGTTATATTTTCTGATTTATTTGCTTAAAGTGATAAAGCCACTGCCGATTTTGGCAGTGGCTATTTTTATTTAATGCTCTTTATAGCATCCTCCTCAGAAATAGGGGAGAACCTACTGAAGGTCTGGCCATCTCTGGTAATGGTTTCTTCAAACATGGCTTTTGGGCGGACCCAGATGCCGTGTTCGCCGTACATAGCCTGATAGACGACATAGTCTTCCAGCGTTTCTGAGTGTTTGGCTATGTATAGGACTTTGTAGATGTTGCCTTTGAAGTGTCTGTAGTATTGGCGCATGATAATTTCAGGTATTAAAAAAGTCGCATAAGCGACTTTTTTGTTTTTATAGTTTTTCTATTTCTTCTGCAGGAAGTTTTGTTACTTGGGCTATGTAGTCAACTGTTGCGCCTGATTGTTTCATTGAAGCTGCAACCTCTTTTATCCCTTCTACTCGTCCTTCTGCTCGTCCTTCTACTCGTCCTTCTGCACGTCCTTCTGCACGTCCTTCTTCGCGTCCTTCTCTTCTACCTTCCGTTCTTTGCCACATGTATTCATTCATAGTGTCTCGGTAGTATTTCAGTTCAGCTTCATATTGAAATCTTTCCTTTTCTGATAAAGACTCAACATCAGCTGTATCTAAAACTTTGTAGAAAAGTTCTTTTTTATCATCGGGAAGATTAGTTTGCTCAACCTCTTTTTTCAATTGCTCAATTGTCTTCATATTTTTATGCATATGGTTCAGCAAATATAACAAAAATTCATATTCTTCGGAGCAGTCTGATATTGATTCAGCTTCCAGACATGGTATTTGCAACATTATGATATTCAATTTATCTGAGAACAATTCTTTGTTAATGGCATCATAAATAGCATAATCCTTTCGCAAAGAAGGCTTATTACCGAATTTAAAATTCATCAGACAAATTGAATATACTTTTTTAATATCAGCATAATCCCAATCTTTACCCCTTTTCCCCATTTTTGTAATAAGAGAACATGTGTAGTAGAGAATCCTCTCATTAAAGTTGCTTTTTGACCATTTTTGCATCTCAACAAGGAATCTGGTACCATCAGTGTTCTCACATACAAGATCAAAATAACATCTTTTCTGATCTTGTCTGTCTGGAATAAATTCAGTGTTTATATAACTTATGCTCTCTATTTTAGGGTTAGGTTTAAGAAGAAGATTCAAGAATCCTATGAGATTATCTTTGTGTTCTTCAGAACCAAACAAACGTTTAAATCCCCAATCTACAAAAGGGTCCATAATCTTACCCGCCTTGCACTCTTCACCTTGCACTTGCGATCTTTTACATGACAAATTAAATGACATAGCTTTTGTTATCAAATTTACGGAAGTAAAGCTATACCTAAACCTATAGTTATCATGCCTAAAAAAGAAAAAGTTTCAATAAAAGGTGAAGTTTTTCTTTTTTTTAAAAAAATTTACGCTATTTACGGGCTTAAATAAAATAAGGGGTAGTAAAACTACCCCAACACCTCCTCATACATCAAATAGTGGCACTCGTCCATGCCAAGTTTTTTGTATACTTCCTGAGCTCTGTAGTTGGTTTTGTCTACGTATAGGCGGACCTGGGTTACGCCTTGCTCGTGGGCCATTTCTTTGATTTTGGCGTACATGGCTCTATAGGCTCCTTTGCCGCGGTATTCCGGTCTTACGTATACGCTCTGGATCCACCAGTACCAGCGGTTGGTCCAGTCGCTCCACTCGCGGGTAAGCATAAGGCTGCCTATCGGCTGGCCGTCTGCACGGGCAATAATGTAGGTGCCTTTGTACGGGTCATCCATTACGGCTGCTACTCCTGGGGTTACGCGGGCAATGTCAAGGGTTGTACCCTCTGACTCTGCAGCCATGTCTACCTGGAACTGCGCAATTGCGTTGATGTCTTCTACTGTTCCTGTGGTAATCTGATAGTTGATAAATTGTTTTTCCATAAAAATATTTTAAGTTTCTCTACTAAAATTTAGTGTCCAACTCTTCAAGCAACCAGTTGAGGAACGGCCTTAAAGCCTGTGCTGCCGGTTCTGCAGTCTGCACCTGAAGGGTAATCTCGTTGCCCATACCGCGCAGGATGTCAAAGCGGTGCTCCTCATTCTTGTCAATTCCTTCAATTGCACTCCAGCTTTTTGCAAACTCAATTGCATTTACTTTCTGCAAGTCTCCAGAAGTTAGGGCATCCACCATAATGTCTGCATTCTGCACCATAACCTGAAGCTTGAGCACAAACGGCCTCAAATCTGCATAGAACAATGTATCACTCTCATTCTGTGAATCTTTCATCTTCCCGACAGCTTTACATGCATTGCCTATTTTTGCAAGTTCAGCCTTAAGGGCAGCCTTCTCTGTTGCTGCAGCCGCAGGGTTCTTCTTATATGCAGCCTTGAAAGTGTTGATCATCTGTGCAAGGGCAGAAGTAGAATCATAGTAGCGCAAATAAGGAACAATTATCTCAAAATCCTGTGCCATCTCTTTGCCAAGTACCGCAGGAAGGGAAGCTCTCCAGCTCTCCATATTGTTGAATGCCTCCATGTTCCAGGTATAGTCAGCAACACCGAAAAGAGGAATCTTTGAAAGGGCACCTTGCTGCATAGGATTGATGATAATGGTCTTCACCTGAAGGTCTTTCTCAAGTTCACCATCATAGTGGATATGCTTCTCATCTGCAAAGTTTGCATATGTGTCAGCCACAAAGATCTTGGTCACATCCACATCATTGCATGGGTAGTTCCACCACCATGAAACCTCACGGCCAAGATAGTCATTGAGCACCTGAAGGTCTTTTCCGTTTGGTACCGACCACACTTTCTCGCCTGTTGTATAGATGTTCACCTTCTCCGGAACCGGGTTCAATGAACTCCAAAACTTGCGTGCCATATCCGGTTTTGCCCAGCTGTACGCATAAAGCTGCGGCACATACTGCAACGGTTTTACAGTGTCAGCTGCAGCTGCTCCCGGCTGGTTCCATTTAGCATCAATCATGCTCTGCAAACCTGCAAGACGGTCTGCACACTGTTTAAGGGAAGGGTCATCGTAAGGGACGCCGCAGTCATCAACAAACACTCCAAACTGACGTACACCAAGACCATACATAAGGTCAAACTTGCTCATAATCCTGTGGAGAACATCAGACTCACCAAGGGCAGTGAAAGTTGTGCCCGGATGGATTGCCCAGATGAAGTTCACCTTGCACTCGTGAGCTGTCTGGGTAAGCTGCTTCATCATATCCTGGGTCATAAGGCCAAATCTCTTCTCCTTGTCTGTAATCTTCTCCGGATAAGCCTTGTCCCAATAACGTGTATGGTAAGGATCGCTCTTTGCACCATACATATACATGTTCAGCTTGTAACGTGCCATAAAGCGGAAAAGGTCTTTAGTAACCTCCATGCTGTAAGGGACACCATAATAACCCTCAATCACGCCACGGTATTTTACATCTGCATAGTCGTAGAAAACCACCGGTGAAAGGTTGCCGGTTCCGTTGTCCAGCACCTGCTCAAGGGTAGCCAGGCCATAGAATACAGCGTCAGTATTCTCACCAAGAATAACAACCTGCGCCTTGCCGCCTGACTGTGTAAGGCTCACAATATGGCGGTCATATTTTGGTTGGCTGAAGACATCTCTTTTCAGCTTAAGGCTGCTTGCCTTGCGGTCTGCCACACCTTTAGAACCGTTGATTCCAAGGTAAATTGCAGACTGGTTTGACTTCGGTTTCTGGGCAACTGCTGCCTCCAGACCTTTCTCCTCAAGGATCTGCAATGCGCGCTCAATGGTATAATTGTCAATACCTTGCTCCGCCACCACAAAAACCTTCTGCGTAAACGAAACCTTGCCTTTACTAACCTTCTGCTCCTGCGGAACAGGATAAACTGTATAGGCACTCTGCGCCCACACACTGCCCCCCGCCATCATCAAAGCGAGAAACATGATATATACTATACGTTTCATAATGAAAAAGAATTATCAAATTTACGAAGATAGGATTTTTTGGGGAATTGTAGAGTCCATCGTCTTGAGAAAATTGTTATATTTGACGTGAGAAATTCCCGTAAATAAGACAGCTAGGAATTGTATAAGGCGCACCGAAGTTTTAAAACATTACTGAGCACCACGTATAAAAAACAGCTTATGACAAAAGAAATATACTTTGCAGGAGGATGCTTTTGGGGAACAGAGCATTTCTTCAAACAGATTAGAGGCGTTGTGGCAACAGAGGTAGGATACGCCAACGGAAATACGGAATCTCCCACATACCAGGAGGTTTATACAGATACTACCGGATACGCAGAAACAGTAAAGATTGTTTATAATCCCCACGAAGTAAGCCTGAAGCTGCTTACAGAAATGTTCTTCAAGTCAATTGACCCCACTTCCCTCAACAAGCAGGGAGAGGATGTTGGCACCCGCTACCGCACAGGAGTGTATTATACATCTGAAGAGGATCTTCCTTTGTTCAAGGAGATATTTGCCAAAGTGGAGCAGGAAATAGGGCAACCGTTGGCAGTAGAACTTGAGCCGTTGAAGAATTTCTATGCAGGGGAGGAGTACCATCAGGATTACCTTGACAAGAACCCGGGAGGGTATTGCCACATTCCATTTTCGCTTATGGCCATGGCAAGGGAGGCCAACAAAAAATGTCACTCCTAGCAGGAAATATATTGGTCATATCTTTTAAATTAACTTGATTGTACAATCATCCAAACTCCCAATTACAGCTAGTGATTCAACTCTCACTCCGTGGCTGCGAAGTTTGGCTGCACCGCCCTGGAACTCCTTTTCAATTAGGAAACCCATACCAACCAGTTCTGCTCCGGCCTGTTTTACAAGTTCTATCATTCCAAGTCCTGCATTGCCGTTCGCAAGGAAGTCATCTATGAAAAGTACTTTATCTCCTGCAGAAATATAATCCTGACTGGCACATACTGTATAGGTCTTGTTTTTGGTGAATGAGAATATTTCTGTTACAAGCATATTCTCCATTGTACTCGGTTTGTTCTTCTTGGCAAATACAACCGGCAGATTCATGATGTAACCTACCATTATGGCAGGTGCAATGCCACTGGCCTCAACTGTAAGGATTTTGTTAATGCCACAACCTTCAAAACGTCTTACAAACTCTTCTGCCATTGCAAACATAAGCATCGGGTCCATCTGATGGTTTATGAAGCTGTCTACTTTAAGTATTCCACCAGGGAAGCACTTGCCGTCTTTAAGGATTCTTTCTTTAAGTATATTCATAGTTCCAGTCTTTAATATTCTAGTGTTATTCTTAATATCTCTGCACCGTATTTCTCAAGTTTTGCTTTACCAAAACCTTTGATTGCCAACAGATCCATAGGGGTTTTAGGTATTCTTGCCGCAATCTCAAGCAATGTGCTCTGATGCATTATGGTATAGGCTGAGACGTTGTCTTTTTTAAAGCGGGCTGTACGCCACCTCAACAGTTCATCCCTTAGCTCTTCATTTACTGCAAGCTGTTCGTCGGGAGTATTCACTTTTGAGGCAACTGCAGATTTTTTACTCTTCTTCTTTACTGTTTTTCTCTCTTGCAGCTGGCAATCTGTACGTATCTTGCTATATGCTTCTGCAGTAAACTCCACCTGTGAGAAAAGTCCCAATGCGCCACAAACAATATCCAGCAGAATCATCAGCTCTGTCCAGGCCTCCTTGGCGTTTTTCCTGGTCTCCTTATTGTCTATTTCCAACGCCGCAATGTCGTTGCAGAAGTCTCTTATCTGTTCAAATGTGGGCAAGAAGTAACCTGAGGCCTTCAGAAGGCGCTCATTCAGATACTCGTCTGAACCGCCAGTTGTTTCAATATGTGTAATCTGTCGGGAAAAAGTATCTGCGGTCTTCCTTAATTCAAAAAGGGTATTCTGATGGGAGAGAAGCATCTCTGTTTCAACAGGATATAGCTTTTCATAACCGGCTCGCCAGTGCTTCATGAACCACCCGAGAGTCTTGACGATTCCCTCAAAATTGAATATCTCCCTCAACACGTTGAAAATGTGCGCCTTCTCTGCACCTTTGAGAGATGATTGTACAGAGGCAAATGGCGATACAGCCTGGTTGAAACGGGAAATATGTGAATCATTATATAGTGCCAAGGCTGAAATAGGGGTCTCAAGAGAGATTCCTTCCAGCGTTCTGCAGCGCGAAAGTGCAACGTAAACCTGACCAAAGGCAAATGCCGCTCCGGCGTCAATGATAACTTTGTCAAAGGTAAGTCCCTGACTTTTATGGATGGTAACTGCCCAAGCAATCCTCAACGGAAGCTGGCGGAACTTGCCCACCACAACCGGAATGATCTCCTGGGTCTGCGGATCAATCTCGTACTGGATATTCTCCCACACAACAGGCTCAACCTCTACAAGACCTCCCTCAAAAGACTCTACCAGAACATTCCCGGCAGCTGAAATTTCAAGAACCGTTCCCATCTTTCCGTTGTAATACCCGGCTTGTGAATCGTTACGGATAAACATTACTTTTGCCCCTTCCTTAAGACTAAGGAAAAGATCGGCAGGGTAGTTGTTCTCAGGGAAATCCCCTTCAATTTTGGCTTCAAATACAGATGGTTCGCCAGGCAGCGCCATAAGCTCAGTAGCATTGATATGGTCGGCCTGTGCATTGTGTGTAGTTAGACGCACCACCTCATCCTTATCTTGAGGGGCGCCAACACGGGCATTGAGTCTCTGCAGAATCTGCGGTGAAACCTTATTGTCACGCACCGCATTCAGGATCTCTATAAAATCGGCATCTTTCTGCCTGTGCACTTTCTGCAGCTCAATGGTTATATAATCCACCTTCCCTATAGCCTTTGAATGGAAAAAGTACGGCGAAGGATAGACTTGTGAAATGTACTGCCTCTCACTCTCCTTTACCACCGGTGAGAGCTGATGTATGTCGCCAATCATCAGCAGCTGGACACCTCCGAATGGGAAGTCATTTCGGCGGTACCTCCTCAAAGTCATATCTACCGCATCCAGGATATCTGCACGCACCATTGAAATCTCATCAATGATAAGAAGGTCCAAAGTGCGGATAATCTTAATCCGCTCCTTCCTGAGGCTACGGTATTTGTCGGGAGTCTGGTACTCTGTTATAAGTTCCTTTACATCCGGAAGATACGGGCAAAGGGGCAATTGAAAAAAGGAGTGGATTGTGGTGCCACCGGCATTGATGGCTGCCACTCCGGTAGGGGCAAGGATGACAAATCTTTTTGAGATAGTCTGCGCAACGTATTTGAGGAATGTGGTTTTTCCCGTTCCAGCCCTTCCCGTAAGGAAAATGGACTTTCCGGTATACTTTACATACCTCTCCGCTGTCTCAAAAATTGCATCCTTCTCCATTATTCCTTAATGTGGATAAATGCGTTGCTCAAAATTGCCATTACACCGCCAGTTGTTATTCCCGACGAGAATATGTTTCTCACACTCTCAGGCAACTGCTGAAGAATCTCAGGAACAAGCTCAACGCTCAAACCGAAACTGAAGCTGATTGCCATTACAAGTGTAGCTTTTCTATCTATCTTCTGTGATGAAATGATGCGGATTCCAGCTGCAGCAACAGTACCGAACATAAGCAATGTTGCACCGCCAAGTACAGGATCAGGCATCAAAGAGAATACAAGACCAACTACAGGGAAAAGTCCCAACAGGATGAGCATTCCGGCAATGAAATAACCTACATAGCGGCTTGCTACTCCTGTAAGCTGGATCATACCGTTGTTCTGGGCAAAAATTGAATTTGGAAATGAGTTAAAGACACCTGCAAGGGCAGAGTTGAATCCGTCTGCAAGAATACCTCCAGAAGCACGTTTCATGAATTTAGGACCCTCAACTTCCTCTCCGGAGATCATTGAGTTGGCTGTAATGTCGCCATACGCCTCAATGGCTGTAATAAGATATACAAGTCCCAAAGATATTATTGAAGATATATTGAATGACACACCGTAACGGAACGGTATAGGTACATTGAATGAACCGAAATTGCGCAAGTCTGAGAAATTGACTGCACCTGTCATCCAGGCAACTACATATCCCACAAGAAGTCCTATTACAATTGAACTCATTCTCAAATACTGGTTACGGCTACGGTTAAAGAAAATGATAAGCACAAGCACCAATCCTGCAAGACCAATGTGCTCAAGAGAACCGAATGTACCGGCTGCCTTTGCAGCCTCACCGCCGCCACATGCTGTAATAGCCACTCTGATAAGGCTGAGACCGATAAGGGTTACAACGATACCGGACACAAGAGGTGTAATGATTTTACGTGTATATTTCAGAACCTGACTTACAAGCATCTCTACAACTGATCCGGCGATGGTTGCACCAAAAATCATTGGCAATCCGCCTGCAAGGCCTGCAGAAATGATAGGGCCAATAAAAGAGAAGCTGGTTCCCTGCACACATAGAAGACCGCAACCTACAGGACCGAATTTGCGGCACTGGATAAAAGTTGCTATTCCAGAAACAAAAAGTGCCATAGACACAAGATATCCTGTTGTCTCAAGATCAAGATTCAACGCTCCAGCAATAATAAGAGGAGGTGTGATAATAGCTACAAATACAGCCAACAGGTGCTGCAGTGCTGCGAATAATGTCTCTTTAAGGGATGGGCGGTCCTCCAGACCGTAAATAAGACCTTGAGGTTTCTGTGATTCAGTATGCATAAAGTCAGTTTAAATTTAGATTACATGGATACAAAGATAGCATTTATGGTGTATCTTTGATGTATTAAAGATACGCATTTAATTATGGCTATAAAACTCACACTACAACCAACCGAAAAAATACTTTTCTGCGGCAGCAAATGGTGGGGAGACCCCGATATGCCGGAAAATATGCAATACCCTACAATTGAGGTCACTGAAGACGGCGAGACCTTTGATTATCCTCTTACTTTCATCTGCCAGATCAACTGCGACGACATTGCCCCATTTGACAAGGAGAACCTCCTTCCACACGAGGGAATGCTTTATTTCTTTGCAGCAATTGACAAATGGATTGGCTACGACTCCCCAACCCAGAACGGCGCAGGTGAGTGGCAAAAAGGGCATTTTGTGGTAAAATATGCCAAAAACATCAACTTTGAGACCTTCCAGAGCTGCATGATGGTTGACGACGATGACCAGTCACTAACAGAAAAGGAGATGGAAATTGTCTTCTCGGAATGTGACCCTAACGAAAAATGCATCAAGCTCCTTGGCACTCCATCCTCTGATGAGGTTGCCCAAAAGTATCCCGACATGTTGAGTCTTCTGCAGCTCACCGCAGCAGAAAACTTCCCGATAGAATTTGAAGGGGAACTCAACCTGATGATGAAACCGTCAGACCTCGGATACGGCAACTGGAAGAAAGTTGTGGCACATCTCCTATAATATTATGAAAAAGTTATGCTTGTTATTGGTCCTGGTGCTTGCTTCTTCGGTTGCTTTTGCTCAGGACTACTTGAAGATAATGACATATAATGTCCGTAATTCCAAGGGAATGGACAATGTTATGGACTGCAGGCGTGCGGCAGCTGTTATCCGCGCCCAGTCTCCGGATGTGGTGGCTGTACAGGAACTGGACAGCATGACCAGACGCAGCGGGGGCAAGTATGTGCTTGGAGAAATTGCAGATTATGCAGGGATGCATGCAGCGTATTTTCCGGCGATTGAGTTCGACGGCGGCAAGTACGGTATTGGCATCCTTTCAAAAGAGAGGCCCTTGGCAGTAAAGGGGTATCCGCTTCCAGGAAGGGAAGAGAAGAGGGCCCTGCTGGTAGCAGAGTTTGAAGAATATCTGTTTGCCTGCACCCACCTTTCCCTTACAGAGTCAGACAGGCTGGCTTCACTGGAAACTGTGGGGAAGATTGCTGAAAACTGCAGCAAGCCATTCTATCTTGCAGGAGACCTTAATGATGTTCCAGGCTCTGCATTCCTAACAGCACTTCAGGAGAATTTCAGAATCCTGAACAAACTGGAGTCAAAGACTTTTCCTGCTCCTGATCCCGACAGAACCCTTGATTATATTGCTGTTTGGAAAGGAACTGCTCCCAAGTTGGATGTAGTGACCAAAGAGGTTATAGATGAACCTATGGCGTCTGACCACAGGCCTGTAAGCGTGCTTTTGAGAACAGCCATTCCTGCAGATGAACTGTTCCGTACAAAACCTTATTTGCAGAACCCTGTAAACGGGGGTATGACAATTATATGGGAGACCATTATTCCCGCTTACAGCTGGGTGGAATATGGCACAGATACTACGCAACTGGAGCGCGTAAGGCTACTTGTTGATGGCCAGGCTGAATTCAATGAATGTATACACAAGATAAGGCTGGAAGGATTGGAACCAGGTATAAAATACTATTACAGAGTGTGTTCGCAGGAGATTCTATATTATGGCGGCTATCATAAGATCTTTGGAAATACTGCAGTTTCACCGTTCTATTCTTTTGATGCAGCAGAGGAAGATGCAGAGAGTTTTACGGCTCTCGTCTTTAACGACATTCACCAGAGGAAGTATATTTTTGAGGCACTGCACAGACACGTGAAGGATATTGAGTGTGATTTTGTGGTGTTCAACGGAGACTGCATTGATGATCCTAAAGACCATAATCAGGCAACTGAATTTATCAAGTTTCTTACTGAAGCTGTAAACGGCAGCACTATTCCTACAATGTTCATAAGAGGCAACCATGAGATCCGCAATGCATATTCAATTGGACTGCGCAAGCATCTGGACTATGTAGGGGGAAGAACATACAGTGCTTTCAACTGGGGAGATACCCGCATAGTGATACTTGATTGCGGTGAGGACAAGAAAGATGACCACAGGGAGTATTCGGGACTGAACGATTTTACCAGTCTGCGCCAGGAGCAGGTTGGCTTCCTTAAAGAGGAGCTGGCATCAAAAGCATTCAAGAAAGCGGACAAGAGAATACTGTTCCACCATATACCAATATACGGAATGCTGGGAGGCAATCTTTGCGAGCCGCTATGGAGACCTTTACTTGACAAGGCACCTTTTGATGTGGCATTCAATGCCCATACACATTGCTATAAATTCCATCCGTCGGGAAGCTGTGAGAACAACTATCCGGTTTTTGTTGGTGGTGGCAAGAGCATGGACAATGCTACTGTATTCGTTCTGCAGAAAAGCAAGGGGAAACTGAAAGTTAAAGTTATCAATACAGATGGAGATGTATTGAAGGAGTGGGAAGAATAAATTGATTGATTATGAAGAGACTGGCTTTGTTTATAGCATTTCTGCTGGTATGCTGCGGGGCATTTGCCCAAGTATTCACAACAGAGTTTGGGGGGCAGGAGAGATATTATAAGATATATCTGCCAAAAGATCTTAAACCGGATGCGCCATTAGTTATGGTACTGCACGGATATGGTGCCAAAATAGAGCACGTAGAGAATAAAGGTTTCAGTGAGGCGGCAGATAAATACGGCTTTGCAGTTTGCTATCCGCAGGGTTCAAAGGACAGCAGGCATACTGCAGCCAGAAGACTTTTGCAGCGGTGGCTCCTATAGCAGGCCTTACTATGGCATGGATGCCGGAGAAATTCAAAAAGCCGGCCAGAATTCCTATATTTGAGATTCATGGCACAGAAGACAGAGTTTCTGAATGGACAGGAGACCTTGAGAATAAAGGTGGATGGGGAGCATATATCCCTGTTCCCGACGCAGTACATTACTGGGTCAAGCGGAATGGCTGCACCCGTGAGATTGTGGAGGAAATGCCTGTAAAAGGGGAGAAGGGGCACAAGGTTATTGCACGTAGATTTGTCGGGAAGAAAAATACGCCACAAGTGTGGCTGTATGAGGTGGTTGGGGGTGTGCACTCATGGTTCAATGAGGACATTGACACTGCAGATGAGATTTGGAAGTTTTTTGAACAATACGTGCTATATTAGCAACAAATTTGGATATTATGAAAGCTATGATTTTTGCGGCAGGGCTTGGCACTCGCCTGAAACCGCTTACAGATACATTGCCTAAAGCACTGGTTCCGGTGTGCGGAAAACCGCTTATTGAACATGTTGCAAGGAAATTGCAGAATGCCGGAATTGATGAAGCAGTTGTGAATGTCCACTATTTTGCAGACAAGATTGAGGAATGGGCAGCTTTGCAGGATTGGATAACATTTTCAAAAGAGAAAGCCGGCAATGGCAAGATGCTGTTTGAAATCAGTGACGAGCGGGAACTTTTGCTGGAAACAGGAGGCGCAGTGCTTCATGCACAACGCTATCTTCAGGGTTGCGGCAAGTTCTTGCTGCACAATGTAGATATATTGTCAAACTGCGATATACGCTGGATGGAATCTCAAGTAAAGGATGATGCCATTGCAACGCTGTTTGTAAGCGAACGCAAGACCAAACGATATTTGCTGTTTGATCCCGAAAACATGAAGCTTGTAGGAAAAATCAATAAAGGAACTGGAGAATGCATCATGATTTCTCCGGAGCACAAGTATAATCCTGATACATGCCGTGAATTGGCATTTGCAGGAATACATATCCTCAGCGACAAAGTGCTTCCGCTTATGCATGAATATGCAGTGGAAAAGGGTCTGCCTGTTGATGAAGTGAAAGGTACCCGATTTGCAATAATGGATTTCTACATATGGCTTGCTTCAAAGTATCCGGTGTATGGCGTAGCAATTGAAAATCTGGAAATGATTGATGTTGGCAAGATAGATGCCTTGGAGCTTGCCGAGGAGTTTGTAAGGCAGAATTCATAATGAGAAAGATTATCACGGCTTTTATTGCAATTTTCCTGGCTCTTGCAACCTTTGCGCAGAGCGGTTCGCAGATGCCTGCGAATGTGGCTTATTATGAGCAGAACCTTAACCTTGAACAAAGAAACGGGCGTTCCAACAATCATGCGCCCACATTCTTCATTTATCCAGATGCCAAGCTTGATGAAGCGGGAGCAAGGAAGCTGATTGAAGAGTTTGACATGAAGGATGTGCTTGTTGAAAATCACGTGAAGGTATTTGTTATCAATCCTATAGGGGAGAAATACAATAATGAGACAGATTTTGAAGGGTTTAAAGAGGTATTCAACAAAGCCAGCTCCGGGAATCTGAAGGTAATTGGTATAGGTAACGGAGCCACATTCGTGAACACAGCAATTGCCCCTACAGATGCTGCAGGACATATTGCAGGAATCCTATCAATTGATGGCAAGCCAGGTAAAAATTCTGCACAATCATGGGGTGTACCGGCATATATTGCAGGAAAGAATGCTGTTAGGGTTGCAAAACCTTACATTGCAATGAACAAGGGGGTGCAATGGGGTTCCAAGTATGTAAATGAAGAGGAAGAACTTCTTACAGTAATAGTTGATGAGAACTCCAATGCCACTCTTGCCCAAACATTTGACAATGCTTGGTATGAACTGTTCTCAAAGAATCTGAGATTCAACAACTACAAGCATACACATTATAATGGAGCCAAATTTGGCGAATACGGGCCATATGAGCTAGAACCGTACACGGTGCATGAATCTCTTGGAATAAAGAGGGAACTGGTGATTATGGAGCAGAAGAAAGGGCTTCCATGGCTATGGTATGAGTATTGGCCGGAAGAGCTTATTGAAGGGGCTCCAGCTGGAAGCGTACCGGTAATGGTCCTTCTTCATGGAAATACAAATGATCCGCGTACCCAGGCAGAGACATCAGGATTCATTCAGGTAGCCGGCAAAGAGCGATTCTTTATTGTGGAGATGGAATGGCAGGGCAGCAAGGATTACGGTGCTATGGGATATGACGGCATTGAAAAGGTGATAAACATCCTTCTTGAGAAGTACCCACAGTTGGATCCGTCGAGAATATACGCACAAGGACTCTCTGCCGGAGCAATAACTGCAACAGCTTTGGGCATCTGCAAATCATATCTGTTTGCTGGAGTAGGTGGCTACGGAGGTGGAATCTACACCGGCGCCAAGACCGGCAGGTTCTCTTACCTACCCGGCCTGTGGGCAGAAGCCACCCAGAAAAGGGGATTTGTGGAAATGCCATACTGCTCAATCATTGGAACAGCAGACAAAGTTGTCCCATTTTATACTCCCGACGATTACAAAGGGAACAGCTATGTGAACGCCTGGAACACCTACCAGCAACTGAACGGCATTGAGGTAACCTCGGAGCTGGATTTCTCTTCAGATACTTTATTGGGTCTCAACCTGGCCAACCGCAAGACTATAGTGACAAACAAAGGCAACGGCATCAAGGCAGTTACCGGCTATTTCTACAAAGGAGAAATGCCCCTTATAAAGATAGTTGCCGTTGTAGACTACGGCCACTGGAACTTCATGCCAGGCGCCCAGATGATGTGGGACTACTTTAAAATGTTCTCTCGGGATCCTCAGACCAGGAAACTGATTTATAACGGAGAACTTTAATAGAAATTGATTTTATGGAAATAAATAGAGACTCATTGCTCAATTGGGCAAATGAAACTGCAGCAGCTTACGTTGTACTTGCCAAACAATATGATTTGGGATTTTATACCCAATCAGACCTGACAAAAATATCCCAATCTCCTAAAATTGTGATAATAGGGATAAATGGTGGCTCTGACGGTTCATACACTGATCAGATAAACAATCCCGGGTGGATGCTGGATGGTGAAGATCTGCTGGGAACAGATTTGATTAAGGGCAATTACTTCAAAGATGAAAATGGAGTGTCTGAGTGGAACAAAAGGGAGACCTGGCCATATTTTAAAAGGTTGAAGGATTATTTCAGGAACGTAATTCCATACAATCCGTTGAATGATGAGAGCAAGTTTGTACTTACAAATATGTCTTTTTTCAATACGGCAAAAGCAAAGCAGCACAGCAATGAACTGTTTGACAAGACACTCATTTTCACTATACAGTTAATTGATGTACTGAAGCCAGCCAGAATAGTGTTCCTGAGTGGAAAAGAAGCTTTTTCAAGACTTGACAGATACAAGAAAACCAACAGCAATTTCCAGTTTTCGTATGACAAGAAAGAAGGTTCTCTGTTAAAAGGTGATATAAATGGTATTCCATGCATAGGCGTTCCACACCCCTCTGCCCATCTTAAAACAGAACAGAGAGAGAATGTACGCAACTTTATTACTGAGTTTATGGGAAGTCTATCTTGAAACTATAGGCTTGCCCTCTGCATCAAGTAGAGGTGTCAATCCTGCGCCATAACCGGATCTTACAAAAAGGTAGTTTACACCGGTCTTGGTATCTACAATTATTGTAGCATCAGTCATGAAACTTTCCCTTTCTGATTTCTTGAATTCGAATCTGTTCATAGTATTTGTGAATTGATTTTGATTATTTGCTTTTTGAAAGGTCGTTTTATACGTACAGCCTCTCTACAGCAGTTATATTGCTGTGCATAAAACTCTATTGCATCTTTTAGGGTCCAACCAGAACTGTACGTATACATACCGTTAATAATTGTATAAACGGTGTATGCTGTATGGAAGCACATTTCGTCACTGTCCCAAGCGGGAACTGTTTTCACATTAAGAATAATATTGTCAGACATCATACTCAGGCATTTAAATTAAAACAATAAACTTTCTTCACCGTTTGATCGAGGACGGAAAACCTGAGGTATATTAAAGCAAATGAGTACTTTAATTGCAAATATAGTATATATTTTCTACATTTGCATTGAACACGATTCAGGTTCGCAATCCTCGATCAAATTGCAGTTATTGAATTATTAACCGCCTATTGGCTTAAATAACTGTATTATGAGGCAGATTCACTTTATTGTGTCTATAAAAACCGTAGACAACACCCCGTTATTCCCGTCTGATTTTAATGGTGAAAGTTTTCTTCTTGAAACAACCATCAAAGTGTCCACACAATTTAAAATTTTAACAAAAGGATACTCATCATTCCCTACTGGACTTGAAGCAATAATATGTTGTAGCAATATTTCAGAAGCTAAAAAATATGCAGATGAAATATGCATGTCAATATATCAGATAAGAAACACACTAGGCAGTTATTTGGACAGTCTTGGCATACAAATAGGGGAAATTAAAGACAACAAAAAGTCATTGGAGTCAGCAATGATGGATATGATGATGCGTAGCATGAAGGCCAGAGGATTGGATTTCAGCTCAATCCCAACTATCAATATAGATTTGGATGAAATGATGTCATAATGAATTAAGATGCTTGATATTATGGAATTATTCACACTATATGTTATTCCGATACAATAAGCGATCAATTTTGCTTATTTATTTCTATTTTTGCTTTGATGAAGATTTGTTATGAAGAAGGATATAACGATAAGAAGTTCTGCAGCTGAATATCTAACTTATGTGGCTGCTGTTGGGGATCAACCTGATGCAATTGAAATCAGGTATGAGAATGAGAATGTGTGGCTTACACAGAAGATGATGGCTCAGTTGTATGATGTAACTGTTGCCAATATAAATCAGCATATTAAAACCATATTTGCAGATGGTGAGCTATTGCCTGAGGCAACTATTAAGAAATACTTAATAGTTCAAAATGAAGGTTCACGTACTGTTTCTAGGTCCGTCGATCATTACAATCTCCAGATGATTATTGCTGTTGGCTTCAAGGTGAATAATGAGAGAGCTGTACAGTTCCGACGTTGGCACTAAGGCAGATTCCAATGACGATGGAGGATTGGGAGAAGAGGCTTAATAGGTTCTTATCCTTGATGGACCGTGAGGTTTTAATGGATGCAGGCAAGGTGACTGCAGAATTGGCAAAAGCTCATGCAGAGGCAGAGTTTGAGAAATATAGGATTGTGCAGGATAGGCTCTATATGAGTGATTTTGACAAGTTTTTGCTTCTTGAGGAGGAAACTCAGAAGTATAAATGACAAGTTCTACATTTGCATTGAACACGATTCAGGTTCGCAATCCTCGATCGGGCAACCGGTTACATCCAATCAGGTTTATGCGGTTATCTGTCGTTTCCCTGATATGTTTGTCAAGGCAGAAGGACGGATTATGTTGATGATATAAAAGAAAATTATGCTAGCATACAGATACATAGAAAAAGGGTGGCGATCATTTAATAAGAAGAAATTATGCAACCTCCAAAAATAGAAAACTCCACAAGAGAAGAGAGACAATCCTATGTCATAGAAGCCTGGAAATGCCTGCACGATTGCGAGTCATGCGGCAAGTGCCGCATCCTGAAAGGCAAGGATGCAGAAGTGCTCTATGCCGATTACATTGAAAGCAAGCGGAGCTATATGGATATTACTTTGGAGATAAGGAACCGTTCATTGCGATAGGTTACATCTGAGCCATAATCTATAATTATTTTTTCTGTTTGAATCATAAAATCGTTACCTTTGTAAATATTCTTCTGGTTCTCCATCCACGATCAAATGGAGGTTTACACAACCGTTTTAATCAACATTTAATCAAAAGATTATGGAGACACCATTCTATTTGTGTGTCCCTGCGGCAAAACACATTGTTGTCAGCGGGGATATCCACGGGGATTTCAACACCCTAGTTCATAAATTATGCGTTCAGTACAAAATGCAAGACACTCTTCTGATTGTAGCAGGAGATTGCGGATTCGGCTTTGAGAAGCATGAATACTACAAAAATATGGTAAGGAAAAACAACAGACGGATGTCTGAAGCGAACAATTGGATAGTATTCGTACGTGGCAATCACGATAATCCTGCATATTTTGACGGTAAAGCATTTGCATACAAGAGATTCATTGCGGTTCCGGACTATACTGTAATACAAGCCTGCAACAAAACAATTCTTGGAGTGGGAGGGGGAATCTCAATTGACAGAGTGCCACGAATTGAGAAGTGGAAACAATATCGTCATAAATATCGGGAATTTCTTCATACTCCCGACGATTCGCCGTTTGCCAGAAATTTCTATTGGAAAGATGAGCCACCTATGTTTGATGAAACAATTTTGGAATCTATCGGGAAGAAATACTCAATTGATACAGTTGTTTCACATACGGCGCCATCTTTCTGCGAACTGACATCAAAAGGTATGGTTGAATATTTTGCGCAATTTGACCCTGTTCTAATAAAAGATGTACAGACAGAAAGGGAAACTATGGATACAATCTTCCATAAACTGGTCTCAGACGGCAATCCCCTCTGCAGATGGTATTACGGTCATTTTCACCAATCCTGGAATGCTGAGATTTCAGGTGTACAGTTCAAGATGCTGGATATAATGGAATTTGCCACTATAGCAGCGGAATAGGGAAAGGCTTGACAAATTGCCTTTTAAAAGGGCGCAATATCTTAAGGCTGTCTTTATGACAGCGATATATGGAAGAATATAATTCAATTGCGTCCTTTAATGTCCAGCATATATAAAGGAATATGGAACAGAATAATAAAATTGTGATATATCAGACTGCCGAGGACAAACCCAAATTGATGTCCGTATGGAGAATGAAACAGTGTGGCTTACACAAGCACAGATGGCTGACTTGTTCCAGACGGACAGAACATCAATAGTACGTCATGTAAACAATATCTATAAGTCTGAAGAATTGGAGCGTGAGGCAACCTGTGCAAAAATTGCACAAGTTCAAATCGAAGGAAAACGAAAAGTTAACCGAAATATTCCATATTTCTATCTTGATATGATTATATCGGTTGGCTATCGTGTAAATTCCAAACGAGGTACTCAATTTCGTATTTGGGCAAACAAGGTACTCAAAGATTATCTTATAAAAGGCTATGCTATAAAGAGTGTAAGAGGTATCCTTCCTGAATTGCTGCAAAAGTAGCTATGAGCACTATGATCGCAATGGGAATGATGTGGCAGCTGATTGTCGGGACTATAAGGAATAACAGGAATCCGGTCAACTTATTCGCTACGGTATGAGGAAAGCAAAATTTTTTG